>NZ_JABWRZ020000002.1:600000-843862 GCF_014269185.2 Pseudomonas oryzicola | reverse complement strand
GCGCCGCCAAAACAATCGCGCCCCCCTTGTGGGCACGGGTTCGCTTGCGAACACCGGCAAAAGCGGAGCCTGGCGTCGCCTGCTTTGCGGCTAAAGCTGCGCCTACACAGATCGCCACAAGAAGCTACAGCAAAGCCTGCTCGCCCTTGCCGACAGGCCCTTTTCCTATGCAAGCCAACAGCCCATAGCTATCATGCCTGCCTTATTCCAAGTCGAGACTGGCATGCTGAAGTTGTTGAATCTTCTCAAGGATGGCCGGTTCCATTCCGGAGAAGCTCTGGGGGCAGCCCTCGGGGTGAGTCGCAGCGCCGTTTGGAAGCAGCTGCAGCATCTGGAGAGTGAACTGAACCTCACCATTCACAAGGTTCGTGGGCGCGGCTATCAGTTGGCCGCGCCACTGGCTTTGCTCGATGCACAGGCAATCGCCAGTTTTGCTGCGGGTGAGCAGTGGCCGGTTTTCATTCATGAGACTATCGACTCGACCAATGCCGAAGGCCTGCGCCTGGCAGGTGGAGGGCAGTCGGCTCCGTTTCTGGTTCTGGCCGAACGGCAGAGCGCCGGCCGTGGCCGGCGCGGTCGGCAATGGGTCAGCCCGTTTGCCGAAAACCTCTATTACAGCCTGGTGCTTCGTGTGGATGGCGGCATGCGCCAGCTCGAGGGCCTGAGTCTGGTGGTGGGGTTGGCGGTAATGCGTACACTGCAGGCATTTGGGGTAAAGGATGTGGGCCTCAAGTGGCCCAACGATGTCCTTGTGCGTGGGCAGAAGATTACCGGCATTCTCCTGGAGCTGGTAGGAGACCCGGCAGATGTCTGTCATGTGGTGTTGGGTATCGGTATCAATGTGAACATGCAGGCCAATGATCAGGTCGACCAGGAATGGACGTCCATGCGCCGTGAAGTAGGTGTGGCAATTGACCGTAACCGCTTGGTCGCGCTGCTCAGCCAGCAGTTGCAGCATGAGTTGGCCCGGCATCGTCGCTATGGCTTTGCCGCGTTCCAGGAAGAATGGGAACAGGCGCACCTCTGGCAGGGGCGTAACGTTTCACTGATCGCCGGTAGCACACGTATTGATGGCGTGGTTCTAGGCGTCGACGGGCAGGGCGGCTTGCGCCTTGAGGTAGACGGGGTGGAAAAGAGCTTCAGTGGTGGTGAGCTCAGTTTGAGGTTGCGTGATGATTCTTGAGCTCGATTGCGGTAACAGCTTCATCAAGTGGCGGGTAATCCATGTCACTGATGCGGCGATTGAGAGCGGCGGTATCGTCGACTCCGATCAGGCCTTGGTGGCTGAAGTGGCTGCGCTGGCTTCTGTGCGTTTAACCGGTTGCCGTATTGTCAGTGTGCGCAGTGAGGATGAAACCGATGCGCTTTGCGCATTGATTTCTCGGGCATTTGCCGTGCAGGCGCTAGTGGCTCACCCGGCCCGGGAAATGGCCGGTGTGCGCAATGGCTATGACGATTACCAGCGCCTCGGCATGGATCGTTGGTTGGCAGCGCTGGGAGCGTTCCACCTGGCCAGAGGTGCTTGTCTGGTCATTGACTTGGGGACAGCCGCAAAAGCGGATTTCGTTGCTGCGGATGGCGAGCACCTGGGTGGCTATATCTGTCCGGGTATGCCGTTGATGCGCAGCCAGTTGCGCACGCATACCAGGCGTATCCGTTATGACGATGCTTCTGCCGAGCGTGCATTGACCAGCCTGGCGCCTGGGCGCTCGACTGTCGAAGCGGTCGAACGTGGCTGCGTATTGATGCTCCAGGGTTTTGCGCGTACCCAGCTCGATCAGGCGCGTGCCTTGTGGGGAGAGGATTTCGCAGTGTTCCTTACAGGTGGCGATGCTCCGCTGGTGAGGGAGGCTGTGCCGCAGGCGCGTGTCGTGCCAGACCTGGTTTTCGTTGGCCTGGCCATGGCCTGCCCATTGGATTGAGGTGCCTATGCGTTGGTTGTTTCTGTTGTTGCTGGTGCTCAACGTCTTTTATTACGTATGGCATCAGCAGGAAGCCCCGCTGAAGGTCAAGGAAGTCGCCCCACTGTCGCTGTACAAGGGGAATCAGCAGGAAATCCGCCTGTTACGTGAAACAGGCGTATCGACACCGCCCAAGCGCCGGGATGAGTGCCTGGTAGTCGGTGGCGTGATGGGGCAGGGGGAGCTCGAGGCGCTGCGTCAGCGTCTGTTGAGTCTGGATATAGCCACGCTCCCGGTGGTTGGGCAGTTGCCTGGTGCGGATGGTCGCTGGCTCAAGGTTGCACCGGAAAGCGAGCGTTTGTTGGACCAAACGGTGCTTGCCGCTCTTTCCAATGATTTCAAAGACTTAAAACACAAAATTATTTTCTGCCAGGGTATTGCAACTGGCGAATAGCTTGATAGAATGGCGCCCGCTTCACAGGGAACACCACTCAGGTGGTAGAGCTGGAAGCGGTGTCAAAGCAGCTAAGTTTCAGATTTGATTGAAAAAATTTGAAAAAATGCTTGACACTAGGACGGCAGACAAATAGAATGCCGGCCACATCTGGAGGGATTCCCGAGCGGTCAAAGGGGACGGACTGTAAATCCGTTGCGAGAGCTTCGAAGGTTCGAATCCTTCTCCCTCCACCAGTTTTAGCGAGAGCCGCAAGCTCCGCGGGTATAGTTTAGTGGTAGAACCTCAGCCTTCCAAGCTGATGATGCGGGTTCGATTCCCGCTACCCGCTCCAAGTTTGCTGGATTTTGCACAAAGTGTTTCGCTCTTGTAGCTCAGTTGGTAGAGCACACCCTTGGTAAGGGTGAGGTCAGCGGTTCAAGTCCGCTCAAGAGCTCCATATAAACAAGGCAGATATGAAAATATCTGCCTTTGTTTTATCAGCGCAAGACTATTTCTTCTGCGGAGGATTGTATCGATGGCTAAGGAAAAGTTTGATCGTTCCCTTCCCCACGTTAACGTCGGCACTATCGGCCACGTTGACCACGGTAAGACCACTCTGACCGCAGCTCTGACTCGCGTCTGCTCCGAGGTATTCGGTTCGGCAGTCGTTGAGTTCGACAAAATCGACTCGGCTCCGGAAGAAAAAGCGCGCGGTATCACCATCAACACCGCTCACGTCGAGTACAACTCGAACATTCGTCACTACGCTCACGTTGACTGCCCAGGTCACGCTGACTACGTGAAGAACATGATCACCGGTGCTGCCCAGATGGACGGCGCGATCCTGGTTTGCTCGGCCGCCGATGGTCCGATGCCACAAACCCGTGAGCACATCCTGCTGTCCCGTCAGGTAGGCGTTCCGTACATCGTGGTCTTCCTGAACAAGGCTGACCTGGTAGACGACGCCGAGCTGCTGGAACTGGTCGAGATGGAAGTTCGCGACCTGCTGTCCACCTACGACTTCCCAGGCGACGACACCCCGATCATCATCGGTTCGGCTCGTATGGCGCTGGAAGGCAAAGACGACAACGAAATGGGCACTACCGCTGTCAAGAAGCTGGTAGAAACTCTGGATGCCTACATCCCTGAGCCAGTTCGTGCCATCGACCAGCCATTCCTGATGCCGATCGAAGACGTATTTTCGATCTCGGGTCGTGGTACCGTTGTTACTGGCCGTATCGAGCGTGGTATCGTCAAGGTTCAAGACCCGCTGGAAATCGTTGGTCTGCGTGACACCACCACCACCACCTGCACCGGTGTTGAAATGTTCCGCAAGCTGCTGGACGAAGGCCGTGCTGGCGAGAACTGCGGCGTTCTGCTGCGTGGTACCAAGCGTGACGACGTTGAGCGTGGCCAGGTTCTGGTCAAGCCAGGTTCGGTCAAGCCGCACACCAAGTTCACCGCAGAAGTCTACGTCCTGTCGAAGGAAGAAGGCGGTCGTCACACTCCGTTCTTCAAGGGCTACCGTCCTCAGTTCTACTTCCGTACCACTGACGTGACCGGTAACTGCGAACTGCCGGAAGGCGTTGAAATGGTAATGCCAGGTGACAACATTCAGATGACTGTTACCCTGATCAAGACCATCGCAATGGAAGACGGTCTGCGCTTCGCTATCCGTGAAGGCGGTCGTACCGTCGGCGCCGGCGTCGTAGCAAAAATTATTGAATAAGTAGTTGATTTACATGATCAGGCCGGTATAATGGCCGGCCTGATACAGCGTTACAGGTCAGTAGCTCAATTGGCAGAGCGACGGTCTCCAAAACCGTAGGTTGGGGGTTCGATTCCCTCCTGACCTGCCATTTCACCTCGGTGTGATGGCTTTCTTCTCACAGGATCCTCCTCGATGACTCCCAAAACTGAAGCCCAAGAATCGCGTTTTGATCTGTTCAAGTGGCTGGCTGTAGTGGCTTTGGTGGTTGTCGGTGTAGTGGGTAATCAGTATTACTCCGCATCTCCGATTCTGTATCGCGTTCTTGCACTTCTCGTCCTGGCTGCTGTCGCGGGCTTTGTAGCTCTGCAGACCGTGAAGGGCAAGTCGTTCTTTGCGCTGGCGAAGGAAGCTCGAACCGAGATTCGTAAAGTCGTGTGGCCGACCCGCCAGGAAACCACCCAGACCACGCTGATTGTCGTGGCTGTCGTGCTGGTTATGGCACTGCTGTTGTGGGGTCTTGATTCCCTGCTCGGCTGGGCGGTCTCCTTGATCGTTGGCTAAAGGTGTCCCGTGGCTAAGCGTTGGTATGTTGTGCATGCTTACTCGGGTTACGAGAAGCATGTAATGCGCTCCCTGATCGAGCGCGTCAAGCTGGCTGGCATGGAAGACGGTTTCGGCGAGATCCTGGTCCCGACCGAAGAAGTCGTCGAAATGCGCAATGGCCAGAAGCGCAAAAGCGAGCGTAAATTCTTCCCTGGCTATGTTCTGGTCCAGATGGAGATGAACGAAGGGACTTGGCACTTGGTCAAGGATACCCCTCGCGTGATGGGCTTTATCGGTGGTACTGCAGATAAGCCTGCGCCGATCACCGATAAAGAGGCCGAAGCTATCCTGCGTCGGGTTGCCGACGGTAGTGACAAGCCGAAGCCGAAGACGTTGTTCGAGCCAGGTGAAGTGGTTCGCGTCATTGATGGTCCGTTTGCAGACTTCAATGGTAGCGTCGAAGAGGTCAATTACGAGAAGAGCCGCTTGCAGGTTGCAGTGCTCATTTTCGGTCGCTCTACTCCGGTAGAGCTCGAGTTCAGCCAGGTCGAAAAGGTCTAGGCGAACGCAGCATCCCATACCCCGCAGCCCTGTGTGCTGCGGGGTTTTGTCGTCACTGGGATAAAACGCAAGTCATCCGGGGAGCCATCAGGCGTTCGTACCCGATTTTGGAGTAGCTCATGGCTAAGAAGATTCAGGCTTACATCAAGCTGCAAGTTAAGGCCGGCCAGGCCAACCCAAGCCCACCCGTTGGTCCAGCACTGGGTCAACACGGTGTGAACATCATGGAATTCTGCAAGGCCTTCAACGCCCGTACCCAGGGTCAAGAAGCCGGCCTGCCGACTCCTGTGATCATCACTGTCTACAGCGACCGTAGCTTCACCTTCGAGACCAAGAGCACCCCTGCCTCGGTTCTGCTGAAGAAAGCTGCTGGCCTGACCAGTGGTTCGGCTCGCCCGAACACCGTTAAAGTCGGTACCGTTACCCGCGCTCAGCTGGAAGACATCGCCAAAGCCAAACAGGCTGACCTGACTGCCGCTGACCTGGACGCTGCTGTACGCACCATCGCTGGCTCTGCCCGCAGCATGGGCCTGAACGTGGAGGGTGTGTAATGGCTAAGCTGACCAAACGCCAAAAGGCAATCGCCGAGAAAATCGAAGCAGGCAAAGCCTACAACTTCGAAGAAGCGGCCAATCTGCTGGCTTCGCTGCCGGCTGCCAAGTTCGTAGAATCCTACGACATCGCCGTTAACCTCGGTGTTGACCCGCGTAAATCCGACCAGGTCGTACGTAGCGCTACCGTGCTGCCGCACGGCACTGGCAAGACCGTTCGCGTTGCTGTCTTCACCCAGGGTCCAGCTGCTGAAGCCGCTCTGGCTGCCGGCGCTGACCGCGTAGGTATGGACGATCTGGCTGCCGAAATGAAAGGCGGCGACCTGAACTATGACGTCGTCATCGCATCGCCTGATGCCATGCGCGTTGTAGGTCAGCTGGGTCAGGTCCTGGGTCCTCGCGGCCTGATGCCTAACCCGAAAGTGGGTACCGTAACCCCAGACGTAGCCGGCGCCGTCAAGAACGCCAAGGCTGGTCAGGTTCGCTACCGTACCGACAAGAACGGTATCATCCACACCTCCGTTGGCAAGATCGGCTTTGAAGCTGGCAAGCTGAAGGAAAACGTTGAAGCCCTGATCGCTGATCTGAAGCGTATCAAGCCGGCTTCCTCGAAAGGTATCTACGTCAAGCGCGTTACCCTGAGCACCACCATGGGCCCAGGTCTGGTCATCGACCAGAGCTCGCTGAACGTGTAAGTACTTGGTGGCGCGACCTGTCGCGCCACCAGCAAAAATTGGGGTCCCTGCCTGGCGGGGGCTATCCAAGACCGTAGGCGGCGCAAGCCTTAAAAAACCAGCCCACGCAGATGGTGCTCCCGATTCGTTACCGAATCAGACACCAAAACGACATCCGGCTTCGGCCAGATGAAACGGTAAAAACCAGGAGTAAACCCGTGGCAATTAAACTCGAAGACAAGAAGGCCATCGTCGCTGAAGTCAACGAGGCTGCCAAAGTCGCTCTGTCCGCTGTCGTGGCTGATGCCCGTGGTGTGACTGTAGGCGCAATGACCGGACTCCGTAAAGAGGCCCGCGAAGCTGGCGTATACGTGCGTGTCGTACGTAACACCCTGCTCAAGCGCGCTGTTGAAGGCACCGAATTCTCGATCCTCAACGACGCGTTCAAAGGCCCGACCCTGATTGCTTTCTCCAACGAACACCCGGGCGCTGCTGCTCGTCTGTTCAAAGAGTTCGCCAAGGGTCAGGACAAGTTCGAGATCAAGGCAGCTGCGTTCGACGGCAAGTTCCTTGCCGCTAACCAGATCGACGTGCTGGCAACCCTGCCAACTCGCGACGAGGCTATCGCACAGCTGATGAGCGTAATCCAAGGTGCAACCAGCAAGCTGGCTCGTACCCTGGCAGCTCTGCGCGACCAGAAAGAAGCTGCTGCTGCCTAAGGCACACGCAACTCTTTCAAAATCACACGTTTAATTTGATGGCTGCGTAGGCTGTCACCCCAATACAGGATTTAAGTCATGTCTCTGACTAACGAACAAATCATCGAAGCGATCGGCCAGAAAACCGTTCTGGAAATTGTTGAACTGATCAAAGCGATGGAAGAAACCTTCGGCGTTACCGCTGCTGCCGCTGTTGCCGCTGGCCCAGCTGCTGGCGCTGCTGCCGCTGTTGAAGAACAGACCGAGTTCAACGTCGTTCTGACCGAAGCTGGCGACAAGAAAGTAAACGTGATCAAGGCCGTTCGTGAACTGACCGGTCTGGGCCTGAAAGAAGCCAAAGAGAAAGTCGACGGCGCTCCTCAGGTTATCGCTGAAGGCGTTTCGAAAGAAGCCGCTGAAGACGCGAAGAAAAAGCTGGAAGAAGCTGGCGCTAAAGTCGAGCTGAAGTAATCTCGACCTTGCGACTCCAGTCCGAGCGTTGAGCGAAGGGCTGATGGCTGGTGGCTTATGCCACCGGCCTTTTTCCGTTATTGGTGGTCGGTCAGGCCGGCCCCGATAGCAAGCTGCAAGACACCCATGTGGGTGCGCAAACCAAGGGGTTTGCACGATTTTCTGGCTGCTCCCGCCGGGAGAAGCCAAACAAGCAGGTGACCAAGCTGGGGAACGCTGATGGCTTACTCATACACTGAGAAAAAACGTATCCGCAAGGACTTTAGCAAGTTGCCGGACGTCATGGATGTGCCTTACCTCCTGGCCATCCAGCTGGATTCGTATCGCGAATTCCTGCAAGCGGGAGCATCCAAGGATCAGTTCCGCGACGTCGGCCTGCACGCGGCCTTCAAATCGGTATTTCCGATCATCAGCTACTCCGGCAATGCTGCCCTGGAGTACGTAGGCTATCGCCTGGGCGAACCCGCCTTCGATGTGAAGGAATGTGTCCTGCGTGGCGTGACCTTCGCGGTCCCACTGCGGGTCAAGGTGCGCCTGATCATTTTCGACAAGGAATCGTCGAACAAAGCGATCAAGGACATCAAAGAGCAAGAAGTCTACATGGGTGAAATCCCCCTGATGACTGAAAACGGTACCTTCGTTATCAACGGTACCGAGCGTGTGATCGTTTCCCAGCTGCACCGTTCGCCTGGTGTGTTCTTCGACCACGACCGTGGCAAGACGCACAGCTCCGGCAAGCTGCTGTACTCCGCTCGCATCATCCCTTACCGCGGTTCCTGGCTGGACTTCGAGTTCGACCCGAAGGACTGCGTGTTCGTACGTATCGACCGTCGCCGCAAGCTGCCGGCTTCGGTGCTGCTGCGTGCCCTGGGCTACAGCACTGAAGAAGTGCTGAACACCTTCTACACCACCAACGTCTTCCACATTTCCGGCGAAAAACTCAGCCTGGAACTGGTGCCGCAGCGTCTGCGTGGTGAGGTTGCCGTCATGGACATCCATGACGATACCGGCAAGGTCATTGTCGAGCAGGGCCGTCGTATTACTGCGCGCCACATCAATCAGCTCGAGAAGGCCGGCGTCAAGCAGCTCGACGTTCCAATGGAATACGTCCTGGGCCGCACCACTGCCAAGGCCATCGTGCACCCGGCCACCGGTGAAATCCTGGCCGAATGCAACACCGAGATGACCACTGAGCTGCTGATCAAGGTCGCCAAGGCACAGGTTGTCCGCATCGAGACCCTGTACACCAACGACATCGATTGCGGTCCGTTCATCTCCGACACCCTGAAGATCGACACCACCAGCAATCAGCTGGAAGCTCTGGTCGAGATCTATCGCATGATGCGTCCTGGCGAGCCGCCAACCAAGGATGCAGCCGAGACCCTGTTCAACAACCTGTTCTTCAGCGCCGAGCGTTACGATCTGTCCGCCGTTGGCCGCATGAAGTTCAACCGTCGTATCGGGCGTACCGAGATCGAAGGTTCGGGCGTGCTGAGCAAGGAAGATATCGTCGAGGTTCTGAAGACCCTGGTCGACATCCGTAACGGCAAAGGCATCGTCGACGACATCGACCACCTGGGTAACCGTCGCGTGCGTTGCGTCGGTGAAATGGCCGAGAACCAGTTCCGCGTTGGCCTGGTGCGTGTCGAGCGCGCGGTCAAGGAACGCCTGTCGATGGCGGAAAGCGAAGGCCTGATGCCGCAAGACCTGATCAACGCCAAGCCGGTTGCGGCGGCGGTGAAAGAGTTCTTCGGTTCCAGCCAGCTGTCCCAGTTCATGGACCAGAACAACCCGCTCTCCGAGATCACCCACAAGCGCCGCGTCTCCGCACTCGGCCCAGGTGGTCTGACCCGTGAGCGCGCCGGCTTCGAAGTCCGTGACGTACACCCGACCCACTACGGCCGCGTGTGCCCGATCGAGACTCCTGAAGGTCCGAACATCGGTCTGATCAACTCCCTGGCAGCCTATGCCCGCACCAACCAGTACGGCTTCCTGGAAAGCCCGTACCGCGTGGTGAAGGAAGGCGTGGTCAGCGACGACATCGTGTTCCTGTCGGCCATCGAAGAAGCAGATCACGTCATCGCCCAGGCTTCCGCCGCGATGAACGAGAAGAAGCAGCTGATCGATGAGCTGGTAGCGGTTCGTCACCTGAACGAATTCACCGTCAAGGCGCCGGAAGACGTCACCCTGATGGACGTTTCGCCGAAGCAGGTTGTTTCGGTCGCTGCGTCGCTGATTCCGTTCCTCGAGCACGACGACGCCAACCGTGCATTGATGGGTTCGAACATGCAGCGTCAGGCTGTACCGACCCTGCGCGCCGACAAGCCGCTGGTAGGTACCGGCATGGAGCGCAACGTTGCCCGTGACTCCGGTGTCTGCGTGGTTGCTCGCCGCGGTGGTGTGATCGACTCGGTCGACGCCAGCCGTATCGTTGTCCGCGTTGCCGACGACGAAGTGGAAACCGGCGAAGCAGGTGTGGATATCTACAACCTGACCAAGTACACCCGTTCGAACCAGAACACCTGCATCAACCAGCGTCCGCTGGTCAGCAAGGGTGACAAGGTTCAGCGTGGCGACATCATGGCCGACGGCCCGTCCACCGACATGGGTGAACTGGCACTGGGTCAGAACATGCGCATCGCGTTCATGGCGTGGAACGGCTTCAACTTCGAAGACTCCATCTGCCTGTCCGAGCGTGTGGTTCAGGAAGACCGCTTCACCACTATCCACATCCAGGAACTGACCTGTGTGGCGCGTGACACCAAGCTTGGCCCAGAGGAAATCACTGCGGACATCCCGAACGTGGGTGAAGCCGCACTGAACAAGCTGGACGAAGCCGGTATCGTCTACGTGGGTGCCGAAGTCGGCGCTGGCGACATCCTGGTCGGCAAGGTAACGCCAAAAGGCGAAACCCAGCTGACTCCGGAAGAAAAACTGCTGCGCGCAATCTTCGGTGAGAAGGCCAGCGACGTTAAGGACACCTCCCTGCGCGTGCCAACTGGCACCAAAGGTACCGTCATCGACGTACAGGTCTTCACCCGTGATGGCGTCGAGCGCGATAGCCGCGCCCTGGCCATCGAGAAGATGCAGCTGGACGAGATCCGCAAGGACCTCAACGAAGAGTTCCGCATCGTCGAAGGCGCAACCTTCGAGCGTCTGCGTTCTGCCCTGAACGGCCAGGTGGTCGACGGTGGTGCGGGCCTGAAGAAAGGCACCGTGATCACTGACGAAGTGCTGGACGGTCTGGAGCACGGCCAGTGGTTCAAACTGCGCATGGCCGAAGATGCACTGAACGAGCAGCTGGAAAAGGCTCAGCAGTACATCGTCGACCGTCGCCGTCTGCTGGACGACAAGTTCGAAGACAAGAAGCGCAAGCTGCAGCAGGGCGATGACCTGGCACCGGGCGTACTGAAGATCGTCAAGGTTTACCTGGCAATCCGCCGTCGCATCCAGCCAGGTGACAAGATGGCCGGTCGTCACGGTAACAAGGGTGTTGTCTCGGTGATCATGCCGGTCGAAGACATGCCGCACGATGCCAACGGTACTCCGGTCGACGTCGTACTGAACCCGCTGGGCGTACCTTCGCGTATGAACGTCGGTCAGATCCTCGAAACCCACCTGGGCCTGGCGGCCAAGGGCCTGGGCGAGAAGATCGACCGCATGATCGAAGAGCAGCGCAAGGCCGCTGAACTGCGCGTGTTCCTGACCGAGGTCTACAACGAGATCGGCGGTCGCCAGGAAAACCTGGACGAGTTCACCGACGAAGAGATCATGGCTCTGGCCAACAACCTGAAGAAGGGCGTGCCGATGGCTACCCCGGTCTTCGACGGTGCCAAGGAGCGCGAGATCAAGGCCATGCTGAAGCTGGCCGACCTGCCAGAGAGCGGCCAGATGGTGCTGTTCGACGGCCGTACCGGCAACAAGTTCGAGCGTCCTGTGACCGTTGGTTACATGTACATGCTCAAGCTGAACCACTTGGTGGACGACAAGATGCACGCGCGTTCCACTGGTTCCTATAGCCTGGTTACCCAGCAGCCGCTGGGTGGTAAGGCGCAGTTCGGTGGTCAGCGTTTCGGGGAGATGGAAGTGTGGGCGCTGGAAGCATACGGCGCGGCATACACCCTGCAAGAAATGCTCACAGTGAAGTCGGACGACGTGAACGGCCGTACCAAGATGTACAAGAACATCGTGGATGGCGATCACCGTATGGAGCCGGGCATGCCCGAGTCCTTCAACGTGTTGATCAAAGAGATCCGTTCGCTCGGTATCGATATCGATCTGGAAACCGAATAACACGTGACGCGAAGGGGAGTGGGGCAGGTAATGCCCGCTCCCTGCTCCGCCAGGAGGAAAGGCCTTGAAAGACCTACTGAATTTGCTGAAAAACCAGGGTCAAGTCGAAGAGTTCGACGCCATCCGCATCGGTCTGGCGTCGCCTGAAATGATCCGTTCGTGGTCGTTCGGTGAAGTTAAGAAGCCGGAAACCATCAACTACCGTACGTTCAAGCCTGAACGTGACGGCCTGTTCTGCGCCAAGATCTTTGGCCCAGTCAAGGACTACGAGTGCCTGTGCGGCAAGTACAAGCGCCTCAAGCACCGTGGCGTGATCTGTGAAAAGTGCGGCGTTGAAGTCGCCCTGGCCAAGGTTCGTCGTGAGCGCATGGCGCACATCGAGCTGGCCTCGCCGGTCGCCCACATCTGGTTCCTGAAGTCGCTGCCGTCCCGTATCGGCCTGCTGATGGACATGACCCTGCGTGATATCGAGCGCGTGCTCTACTTCGAGAGCTACGTGGTTATCGACCCGGGCATGACCACCCTGGAAAAGGGCCAGCTGCTGAACGACGAGCAGTACTTCGAAGCGCTGGAAGAGTTCGGTGACGACTTCGACGCCCGCATGGGTGCCGAGGCTGTCCGCGAGCTGCTGCATGCTATCGACCTGGAGCACGAGATCGGTCGCCTGCGCGAAGAGATTCCGCAGACCAACTCGGAAACCAAGATCAAGAAGCTGTCCAAGCGCCTGAAGCTGATGGAAGCGTTCCAGGGTTCGGGCAACCTGCCTGAGTGGATGGTCCTGACCGTCCTGCCAGTATTGCCGCCGGACCTGCGTCCGCTGGTACCACTGGATGGCGGCCGCTTCGCGACCTCCGACCTGAACGACCTGTATCGTCGGGTGATCAACCGTAACAACCGTCTGAAGCGCCTGCTGGATCTGTCGGCGCCGGACATCATCGTGCGCAACGAAAAGCGCATGCTGCAGGAAGCGGTCGACGCCCTGCTGGACAACGGCCGTCGCGGTCGCGCCATCACTGGCTCGAACAAGCGTCCGCTGAAGTCCCTGGCCGACATGATCAAAGGTAAGCAAGGTCGCTTCCGTCAGAACCTGCTCGGTAAGCGTGTGGACTACTCCGGCCGTTCGGTAATTACCGTAGGCCCGACCCTGCGTCTGCACCAGTGCGGTCTGCCGAAGAAGATGGCTCTCGAGCTGTTCAAGCCGTTCATTTTCGGCAAGCTGGAAATGCGTGGTCTGGCGACCACCATCAAGGCTGCCAAGAAGATGGTCGAGCGTGAGCTGCCAGAGGTGTGGGACGTGCTCGCCGAGGTGATCCGCGAACACCCCGTGCTGCTCAACCGCGCACCGACCCTGCACCGTCTGGGTATCCAGGCCTTTGAACCGGTTCTGATCGAAGGCAAGGCTATTCAGCTGCACCCGCTGGTCTGTGCCGCGTACAACGCCGACTTCGACGGTGACCAGATGGCCGTTCACGTGCCACTGACCCTGGAAGCCCAGCTCGAAGCGCGCGCGCTGATGATGTCGACCAACAACATCCTGTCGCCAGCCAACGGTGAGCCAATCATCGTTCCGTCGCAGGACGTGGTACTGGGTCTGTACTACATGACCCGTGAAGCCATCAACGCCAAGGGCGAAGGTCGCGTATTCGCCGACCTGCAGGAAGTCGACCGCGTATTCCGCGCCGGCGAGGCTGCCCTGCACGCGAAAATCAAGGTTCGTATCAACGAAACCGTGAAAGAGCGTGACGGTTCCGTGGTCAAGAACACCCGCATCGTCGACACCACCGTCGGCCGTGCGCTGCTGTTCCAGGTTGTGCCGGCAGGCCTGCCGTACGACGTGGTCAACCAGCCGATGAAGAAAAAGGCGATCTCCAAGCTGATCAACCAGTGCTACCGCGTGGTTGGTCTGAAAGAGACCGTTATCTTCGCTGACCAGCTGATGTACACCGGTTTCGCTTACTCGACCATTTCTGGCGTTTCCATCGGTGTTAACGACTTCGTTATCCCGGACGAGAAAGCCCGCATCATCGGTACCGCTACCGACGAAGTGAAGGAAATCGAGAGCCAGTACGCCTCCGGCCTGGTAACCCAGGGCGAGAAGTACAACAAGGTCATCGACTTGTGGTCGAAGGCGAACGACGAAGTGTCCAAGGCGATGATGGCCAACCTCTCGAAAGAGAAGGTCATCGACCGCGAGGGCAAGGAAGTCGAGCAAGAATCCTTCAACTCGATGTACATGATGGCTGACTCCGGTGCGCGTGGTTCCGCAGCCCAGATCCGTCAGCTGGCCGGTATGCGTGGCCTGATGGCCAAGCCGGACGGCTCGATCATCGAGACGCCGATCACGGCGAACTTCCGTGAAGGCCTGAGCGTTCTGCAGTACTTCATTTCGACCCACGGTGCTCGTAAGGGTCTGGCGGATACCGCACTGAAGACTGCGAACTCCGGTTACCTGACTCGTCGTCTGGTAGACGTTGCCCAGGATCTGGTGGTTACCGAGATCGACTGTGGCACCGACCAGGGCCTGCTGATGACTCCGCACATCGAAGGCGGCGACGTTGTAGAGCCGTTGGGCGAGCGTGTACTGGGTCGTGTCATCGCCCGTGACGTGTTCAAGCCAGGCACCGAGGACGTCATCGTTCCGGCCGGTACCCTGGTTGACGAGAAGTGGGTCGAGTTCATCGAGCTGAACAGCATCGACGAAGTGGTCGTGCGTTCGCCGATCAACTGCGAAACCCGCTACGGCATCTGCGCCAAGTGCTACGGTCGTGACCTGGCCCGTGGTCACCAGGTGAACATCGGTGAGGCTGTCGGCGTTATCGCTGCGCAGTCGATCGGTGAGCCGGGTACCCAGCTGACCATGCGTACGTTCCACATCGGTGGTGCTGCAAGCCGTACCTCGGCTGCCGACAGCGTCCAGGTGAAGAATGGCGGTATGGTCCGTCTGCACAACCTGAAGCAGGTTGAGCGTGCCGATGGCAACCTGGTTGCCGTATCGCGTTCGGGCGAGCTGGCCATTGCCGACGAATTCGGTCGTGAGCGTGAGCGTTACAAGCTGCCTTACGGTGCGGTGATTTCGGTCAAGGAAGGTGAAAAGGTCGAAGCTGGCGCCATCGTCGCCAAGTGGGACCCGCACACCCACCCGATCGTTACCGAGCTGAAAGGTACCGTGACCTTCGTGGGCATGGAAGAAGGCATCACCATCAAGCGTCAGACCGACGAACTGACCGGTTTGACCAACATTGAGGTGCTGGACGTCAAGGATCGCCCTGCCGCTGGTAAGGAAATCCGTCCGGCAATCAAGATGGTCGACGCTTCTGGCAAGGACCTGTACCTGCCAGGTACCGACGTACCTGCCCAGTACTTCCTGCCGGCCAACGCCCTTGTCGGTGTGGCTGACGGTGCGCAGATCGGTGTTGGTGACGTTATCGCGCGTATCCCGCAAGAAACGTCGAAGACCCGTGACATCACCGGTGGTCTGCCGCGCGTTGCCGACCTGTTCGAAGCGCGCCGTCCGAAAGAAGCCTCGATTCTGGCTGAAGTCAGCGGCACCATCGCCTTCGGCAAGGAAACCAAAGGCAAGCGTCGTCTGGTCATTACCCCGACCGATGGCAGCGAGCCGTACGAAGAGCTGATTCCGAAGTGGCGTCACCTGAACGTCTTCGAAGGCGAACAGGTAAACCGCGGCGAAGTTATCTCCGACGGCCCGAGCGATCCGCACGACATCCTGCGTCTGCTGGGTGTGAGCGCGCTGGCGAAGTACATCGTCAACGAAATCCAGGACGTTTACCGTCTGCAGGGCGTGAAGATCAACGACAAGCACATCGAGACCATCCTGCGTCAGATGCTGCGCAAGGTCGAGATCACCGAGTCGGGTGATTCCAGCTTCATCAAGGGCGACCAGATGGAACTGACCCAGGTGCTGGTAGAGAACGAGCGTCTCGCCGCCGAGGACAAGTTCGTCTCCAAGTTCACCCGCGTGCTGCTGGGTATCACCAAGGCCTCGCTGTCGACCGAGTCGTTCATCTCCGCGGCTTCCTTCCAGGAAACTACCCGCGTACTGACCGAAGCGGCGGTAACCGGCAAGCGCGACTACCTGCGCGGCCTGAAAGAGAACGTGGTCGTGGGTCGTCTGATCCCGGCCGGTACTGGTCTGGCCTACCACAGCGAGCGCAAGCGCCGCCGTGACGCCGACAAGCCGCTGCGTGTTAGCGCCAGTGAGGTGGAAGCCGCACTGACCGAAGCGCTGAACTCCAGCGGTAACTAAGTACAGGGCAGGGCCCCGGCGCATCTCGCAAGGCCATCGGCGACATCAATTGTTGCCGATGACCGGGCGGGGAGGGCCGGGGCCTCGTCTTGACTGGGTGCAAGATCCTCTTTAGACTTTTGTACCCTTAAATTTGGTGAGGCTCCGTCTCGCCAATTTTTGGCTTTCTTGCAAGACAATAGCGTCGCAAGACAATCAGTGGAGCTAGTAGATGGCAACTATCAACCAGCTGGTACGTCAGCCGCGTAAGCGTACCGTCGAGAAATCCGACGTACCTGCGCTGCAGAACTGCCCGCAGCGTCGTGGCGTGTGCACCCGTGTGTACACCACCACGCCGAAAAAACCTAACTCGGCACTGCGTAAAGTATGCCGTGTGCGTCTGACCAACGGTTTCGAGGTTTCCTCGTACATCGGTGGTGAAGGCCACAACCTGCAAGAGCACAGCGTCGTCCTGATCCGTGGCGGCCGTGTAAAAGACTTGCCAGGTGTTCGTTACCACACCGTTCGCGGCTCTCTGGATACTTCGGGCGTTAAAGGCCGTAACCAGGGTCGTTCGAAGTACGGTACCAAGCGTCCGAAGTAATCGGTCGTTTGCAGACATCCATTTATTTGAGTCGATAAGAGTAAGGTCGGGCAGGGGTCGAGAGACCTGGTCCCGGGCTAACCTGAAGACCGTTTGAGGGCTTATCATGCCAAGACGTCGTGTAGCAGCAAAACGTGAGATCCTTGACGATCCGAAGTACGGATCCCAGATTCTCGCCAAGTTCATGAACCACGTGATGGAAAGCGGCAAGAAGGCCGTAGCCGAGCGCATCGTTTACGGTGCCCTGGATACCGTCAAAGCACGCAAGAACAGCGACCCCCTGGAAATCTTCGAGAAAGCTCTCGACGCCATCGCTCCGCTGGTCGAAGTTAAGTCCCGCCGTGTCGGCGGTGCCACTTACCAGGTTCCGGTTGAAGTTCGTCCATCCCGTCGTAACGCTCTGGCAATGCGCTGGCTCGTAGACTACGCCCGCAAGCGCGGCGAGAAGTCGATGGCCCTGCGCCTGGCCGGCGAACTGCTGGATGCTGCTGAAGGCAAGGGTGCTGCAGTCAAGAAGCGTGAAGACGTGCACCGTATGGCCGAAGCCAACAAAGCGTTCTCGCACTACCGCTTCTAATTCAAGCATCAATCATTTTGCGAGGGCTTTATGGCTCGTACTACAGCAATTAACCGCTACCGTAACATCGGTATTTGCGCCCACGTTGACGCGGGCAAGACTACCACTACCGAGCGGATCCTGTTCTACACAGGTCTGAGCCACAAGATGGGCGAGGTGCACGACGGCGCCGCGACCACCGACTGGATGGTGCAGGAGCAGGAGCGCGGTATCACCATTACCTCCGCTGCCGTTACCACCTTCTGGAAAGGTTCCCGTGGTCAGTACGACAACTACCGCGTAAACGTCATCGATACCCCCGGCCACGTTGACTTCACCATTGAAGTAGAGCGTTCGCTGCGCGTACTCGACGGCGCGGTCGTTGTGTTCTGCGGTACCTCCGGCGTTGAGCCGCAGTCCGAAACCGTATGGCGTCAGGCCAACAAGTACGGCGTTCCACGTGTTGTCTACGTGAACAAGATGGACCGTGCCGGTGCCAACTTCCTGCGCGTTGTCGGCCAGATCAAGAACCGCCTGGGTCACACCCCGGTTCCGGTCCAGCTGGCTATCGGTGCAGAAGACGACTTCCAGGGTCAGGTCGACCTGATCAAGATGAAAGCCATCTACTGGAACGAAGACGACAAGGGCACCACCTACCGCGAGGAAGAGATTCCTGCCGAGCTGGTTGACCTGGCCAACGAATGGCGCAGCAACATGGTCGAGGCAGCTGCCGAAGCCAATGAAGAGCTGATGAACAAGTACCTTGAAGAAGGTGACCTGTCCGTCGAAGACATCAAGGCTGGTCTGCGCGCCCGTACTCTGGCGAGCGAGATCGTTCCTGCTGTCTGCGGCTCCTCGTTCAAGAACAAGGGCGTGCCCCTGGTTCTCGACGCCGTTATCGACTACCTGCCGGCTCCGACCGAGATCCCTGCAATCAAGGGTATCAATCCGGACGACGCCGACCTGGCCAAGGACGACCCGGCTGTTCGCCAGGACGAGCGTCACGCCGACGACAACGAGCCGTTCTCGGCTCTGGCGTTCAAGATCGCTACCGACCCGTTCGTAGGTACCCTGACCTTCGTTCGCGTCTACTCGGGCGTTCTGAGCTCCGGTGACTCGGTCATCAACTCGGTAAAAGGCAAGAAAGAGCGCGTTGGTCGTATGGTGCAGATGCACGCCAACCAGCGTGAAGAGATCAAGGAAGTACGCGCTGGCGACATCGCGGCCCTGATCGGCATGAAGGACGTTACCACTGGTGAAACCCTGTGCGACGCCGACAAGCCAATCATCCTTGAGCGTATGGACTTCCCTGAGCCGGTAATTTCCCTGTCGGTTGAGCCGAAGACCAAGCAAGACCAGGAAAAGATGGGTATCGCTCTGGGCAAGCTGGCCCAGGAAGACCCGTCGTTCCGCGTCAAGACCGACGAAGAAACCGGCCAGACCATCATCTCCGGTATGGGTGAGCTGCACCTGGACATCATCGTTGACCGCATGAAGCGCGAGTTCAACGTTGAGGCCAACATCGGCAAGCCGCAGGTTTCCTACCGCGAGAAGATCACCAAGTCTGGTGTCGAGATCGAAGGTAAGTTCGTTCGTCAGTCCGGTGGTCGTGGTCAGTTCGGTCACTGCTGGATCCGCTTCTCCGAGCCGGATCAGGACGAAAAAGGCAACATCACCGAAGGCCTGGTCTTCACCAACGAAGTCGTTGGCGGTGTGGTTCCCAAGGAATACATCCCGGCGATCCAGAAGGGTATCGAAGAGCAGATGAAGAACGGCGTTGTTGCCGGCTATCCTCTGATCGGTCTGAAGGCTACCGTGTTCGACGGTTCGTACCACGACGTCGACTCCAACGAGATGGCGTTCAAGATCGCGGCCTCCATGGCGACCAAGCAGCTGGCCCAGAAGGGCGGCGGTGTTGTGCTTGAGCCGATCATGAAGGTTGAGGTAGTAACCCCTGAGGACTACATGGGTGACGTGATGGGTGACCTGAACCGTCGTCGTGGTCTGATCCAGGGTATGGATGACTCGGTTTCCGGCAAGGTTATCCGTGCAGAAGTCCCGCTGGGAGAGATGTTCGGTTATGCGACCGACGTTCGTTCCATGTCTCAGGGTCGCGCAAGCTACTCCATGGAATTCTCCAAGTACTCCGAAGCTCCGTCGAACATCGTCGAAGCACTCGTTAAAAAACAAGGCTAATCCAGCCCTTTAGGCAAGAGGTTCACTGTCGTGGCTAAAGAAAAATTTGATCGTTCCCTTCCCCACGTTAACGTCGGCACCATCGGCCACGTTGACCACGGTAAGACCACTCTGACCGCAGCTCTGACTCGCGTCTGCTCCGAAGTATTCGGTTCGGCAGTCGTTGAGTTCGACAAGATCGACTCGGCTCCGGAAGAAAAAGCGCGCGGTATCACCATCAACACCGCTCACGTCGAGTACAACTCGAACATTCGTCACTACGCTCACGTTGACTGCCCAGGTCACGCTGACTACGTGAAGAACATGATCACCGGTGCTGCCCAGATGGACGGCGCGATCCTGGTTTGCTCGGCCGCCGATGGTCCGATGCCACAAACCCGTGAGCACATCCTGCTGTCCCGTCAGGTAGGCGTTCCGTACATCGTGGTCTTCCTGAACAAGGCTGACCTGGTAGACGACGCCGAGCTGCTGGAACTGGTCGAGATGGAAGTTCGCGACCTGCTGTCCACCTACGACTTCCCAGGCGACGACACCCCGATCATCATCGGTTCGGCTCGTATGGCGCTGGAAGGCAAAGACGACAACGAAATGGGCACTACCGCTGTCAAGAAGCTGGTAGAAACTCTGGATGCCTACATCCCTGAGCCAGTTCGTGCCATCGACCAGCCATTCCTGATGCCGATCGAAGACGTATTCTCGATCTCGGGTCGTGGTACCGTTGTTACTGGCCGTATCGAGCGTGGTATCGTCAAGGTTCAAGACCCGCTGGAAATCGTTGGTCTGCGTGACACCACCACCACCACCTGCACCGGTGTTGAAATGTTCCGCAAGCTGCTGGACGAAGGCCGTGCTGGCGAGAACTGCGGCGTTCTGCTGCGTGGTACCAAGCGTGACGACGTTGAGCGTGGCCAGGTTCTGGTCAAGCCAGGTTCGGTCAAGCCGCACACCAAGTTCACCGCAGAAGTCTACGTCCTGTCGAAGGAAGAAGGCGGTCGTCACACTCCGTTCTTCAAAGGCTACCGTCCTCAGTTCTACTTCCGTACCACTGACGTGACCGGTAACTGCGAACTGCCGGAAGGCGTTGAAATGGTAATGCCAGGTGACAACATTCAGATGACTGTTACCCTGATCAAGACCATCGCAATGGAAGACGGTCTGCGCTTCGCTATCCGTGAAGGCGGTCGTACCGTCGGCGCCGGCGTCGTAGCAAAAATCATCGAGTAATCACTCGACCGATTGAAAAAACCCCCGCTCAGCGGGGGTTTTTTTTATTGGGTTGACACTAAATGGGGGCGTCTATAGAATCACGCCTCCTTTTAGCGGGCGTAGTGCGCCCGTTGGGAACAGCCTGGAGTCTGAAATCCAATGCAAAATCAGCAAATCCGTATCAGGTTGAAGGCTTTCGACCATCGCCTGATCGACCAATCCACCCAGGAAATCGTGGAAACCGCGAAACGTACTGGTGCACAAGTGCGTGGTCCAATTCCACTGCCTACCCGCAAAGAGCGTTTCACCGTTCTGGTTTCCCCGCACGTCAACAAAGACGCGCGTGACCAGTACGAGATCCGCACTCATAAGCGTGTTCTGGACATCGTCCAGCCAACGGATAAAACCGTTGACGCGCTGATGAAGCTTGATCTGGCGGCAGGTGTGGAAGTACAGATCAGCCTCGGCTAAGACTTCGGTCTGGTCGTGTAACGCTCTGAAATGGGCGGCCATAGCGGGTGAAAGCCCCGTACACTCATGAGGTTTACAACATGACTATTGGTGTAATCGGTCGCAAGTGCGGTATGACCCGCATTTTCACCGAAGAAGGTGTCTCCATTCCGGTCACGGTCATCGAGATCGAGCCGAATCGCGTCACCCAGTTCAAAACTGAAGAAACCGATGGCTACCGTGCAGTGCAAGTCACTGTCGGCGAGCGTCGTGCTTCGCGTGTGACTGCCGCTCAGGCAGGCCACTTCGCCAAGGCCAACGTTGCCGCTGGTCGCGGTGTCTGGGAGTTCCGTCTTGAAGAAGGCGATTTCCAGGCTGGCGATCTGATCAAAGCTGAACTCTTCACTGCAGGCCAGCTGGTAGACGTTACTGGTCAGTCCAAAGGTAAAGGCTTCGCCGGTACCATCAAGCGCTGGAACTTCCGTGGCCAGGACAACACCCACGGTAACTCCGTGTCGCACCGTGTCCCAGGTTCCATCGGCCAGTGCCAGACTCCTGGTCGTGTGTTCAAGGGCAAGAAAATGTCCGGTCACATGGGCGCCGAGCGCGTGACTGTTCAGTCCCTGGAAGTAGTTCGCGTAGACGCTGAACGCAACCTGCTGCTGGTCAAGGGTGCCGTTCCAGGCGCTACTGGCGGCGACGTGGTTGTACGTCCAGCTGTCAAGGCTCGCGGTTAAGGGGAAACTGACATGCAACTCAATGTAAATGACGCTCAGGCGATCGAAGTTTCCGAACTGACTTTCGGTGGCGAATTCAACGAGACGCTGGTACACCAAGCAGTCGTGGCCTACATGGCCGGCGGCCGTCAGGGCACCAAGCAGCAGAAGACCCGTTCCGACGTGGCTGGTGGCGGTAAGCGCCCATGGCGTCAGAAGGGTACTGGCCGTGCTCGTGCTGGTACCACTCGTGGTCCGATCTGGCGTGGCGGTGGTGTAACCTTCGCAGCTCGCCCTCAAGATCACTCGCAGAAGCTCAACAAGAAGATGTATCGCGCAGCCCTGCGCTCCATCCTCGCTGAGCTGGTGCGTAGCGACCGTCTGGTCGTGGTTCAGGACTTCGCTGTTGAAGCACCGAAAACCAAAGATCTGCTGAACAAGCTGAACGGCATGGGTCTGAACGACGTACTGATCGTTTCCGACGCTGTTGATCAGAACCTGTACCTGGCTGCTCGCAACCTGCCGCACGTCGACGTACGTGACGTACAAGGTTCCGACCCGGTCAGTCTGATCGCATACGAGAAAGTGTTGATCACTGTCTCGGCCGTGAAGAAATTCGAGGAGCTGCTGGGATGAACCAGGAACGCGTATTTAAAGTCCTCCTTGGCCCGCACGTTTCCGAGAAGGCTACCGTTCTGGCTGAGAAAAAAGGCCAGTTCGTATTCAAGGTTGCTACCGATGCAACCAAGCTGGAAATCAAGAAAGCTGTCGAAGGCCTGTTCAACGTAAAAGTTGAAAACGTGTCGACCGTTAACGTTCTGGGTAAAACCAAGCGTACCGCACGTGGTCTGGGCAAGCGTAATGACTGGAAGAAGGCGATCGTCTCCCTTCAGCCAGGCCAAGATCTCGATTTCAGCAGCAGTGCTGAGTAAGGAAGGGGTGCATCATGGCAATCGTTAAATGCAAACCGACTTCCCCTGGCCGCCGTTTCGTGGTCAAGGTGGTCAACCAGGAGCTGCACAAAGGCGCTCCTCACGCACCGCTGATCGAGAAGAAATCGAAGTCTGGTGGTCGTAACAACAATGGCCGCATCACCACTCGTCACGTTGGTGGTGGTCATAAGCAGCATTACCGTCTGGTCGACTTCCGTCGCAACGACAAAGATGGCATCCCAGCCACTGTCGAGCGTATCGAATACGACCCGAACCGTACTGCTCACATCGCCCTGCTGTGCTACGCAGACGGTGAGCGTCGCTACATCATCGCCCCTAAAGGCGTGAGCGCTGGCGACCAGCTGATCGCAGGTGCCCTGGCCCCAATCAAGGCCGGTAACTCCCTGCAGCTGCGCAACATTCCAGTAGGTAGCACCGTTCACGGCATCGAACTGAAGCCGGGTAAAGGTGCTCAGATCGCTCGTTCCGCTGGTGCTTCGGCTCAGCTGATCGCTCGCGAAGGTGTCTACGTGACCCTGCGTCTGCGCTCTGGTGAAATGCGTAAAGTCCTGGCTGAGTGCCGTGCGACCCTGGGCGAAGTCTCGAACTCCGAGCACAGCCTGCGTTCGCTGGGTAAAGCTGGTGCCAAACGCTGGCGCGGCGTTCGCCCAACCGTTCGTGGTGTTGCCATGAACCCGGTTGACCACCCACACGGTGGTGGTGAAGGTCGTACCTCCGGTGGTCGTCATCCGGTATCGCCATGGGGCTTCCCAACCAAGGGTGCGAAGACCCGTGGTAATAAGCGTACCGACAACATGATCGTCCGTCGTCGCAAGTAACTAGAGGGATACGACAGTGCCACGTTCTCTGAAAAAAGGTCCTTTTATCGATCTTCACCTGCTGAAGAAGGTCGAAGTGGCGGTGGAGAAGAACGATCGCAAGCCAGTTAAAACCTGGTCGCGCCGTTCGATGATCCTGCCACAAATGGTCGGTCTGACCATCGCGGTACACAACGGTCGTCAACATGTCCCAGTTCTGGTGAACGAAGACATGGTCGGCCACAAACTGGGCGAGTTCGCCGGTACCCGCACCTACCGCGGGCACGTGGCTGACAAGAAAGCCAAGCGTTAAGGGGTAAGGAAATGGAAGTAGCCGCTAAGTTGTCGGGCGCTCGCATCTCCGCCCAGAAAGCCCGCTTGGTCGCCGACCAGATCCGCGGGAAGAAGGTGGGCGAAGCGCTCAACCTGTTGGCCTTCAGCAGCAAAAAAGCCGCTGAAATCATGAAGAAAGTCCTCGAGTCGGCCGTAGCCAACGCCGAACACAACGAAGGCGCAGACGTTGATGACCTGAAGGTCTCCACCGTCTTCGTCAACGAAGGGCGTTCGCTGAAGCGCATCATGCCACGTGCCAAAGGCCGTGCTGATCGCATCGTCAAGCGGTCTTGCCATATCACTGTCAAGGTTGCGGACAAGTAACGGAGTCGATCAGATGGGTCAGAAAGTACATCCCACTGGCATTCGCCTGGGAATCGTCAAGGAGCACACCTCCGTCTGGTACGCAGACGGTGCTACTTACGCAGATTACCTGTTGAAGGATCTGAAAACGCGTGAGTACCTCCAGGACAAACTAAAAAGCGCGTCCGTAAGCCGTATCGATATTCATCGTCCGGCTCAAACTGCACGCATCACCATCCACACCGCTCGTCCCGGTATCGTTATCGGTAAGAAAGGTGAAGATGTCGAGAAGCTGCGTCAGGACCTGACCAAGCAGATGGGTGTGCCTGTGCACATCAACATCGAAGAGATCCGCAAGCCGGAACTCGACGCCATGCTGGTTGCGCAGAGCGTAGCTCAGCAGCTGGAACGCCGCGTAATGTTCCGTCGCGCCATGAAGCGCGCCGTACAGAACGCCATGCGTATTGGTGCCAAGGGCATCAAGATCCAGGTGAGCGGTCGTCTCGGCGGTGCTGAGATTGCTCGTACCGAGTGGTATCGCGAAGGTCGTGTGCCTCTGCACACCCTGCGTGCCGATATCGACTACAACACCTACGAAGCTCACACCACTTACGGTGTGATCGGTGTGAAGGTTTGGATCTTCAAAGGCGAAGTGATTGGTGGTCGCCAAGAAGAACTGAAACCACAAGCACCAGCGCCTCGTAAAAAAGCTGCTAAGTAAGGGGTACGCCAAATGTTGCAACCAAAGCGTACAAAATTCCGCAAGCAGATGACTGGCCACAACCGTGGTCTGGCACTGCGCGGTAGCAAAGTCAGCTTCGGCGAGTTCGCCCTGAAAGCTGTTGCTCGCGGTCGCCTCACCGCTCGCCAGATCGAGTCCGCACGTCGTGCGCTGACCCGTCACGTTAAGCGTGGCGGTAAGATCTGGATCCGTGTGTTCCCGGACAAGCCGATCTCCAAGAAGCCTCTCGAGGTTCGTATGGGTAAAGGTAAGGGCTCCGTGGAATACTGGGTTGCCCAGATTCAGCCAGGCAAAGTCCTGTATGAAATCGAAGGTGTTTCTGAAGAGCTGGCGCGCGAAGCTTTCGCCCTGGCTGCTGCAAAGCTGCCTCTCGCCACCTCCTTTGTTAAGCGGACGGTGATGTGATGAAAGCGAATGAACTTCGTGAAAAATCGGCACAGCAACTGAATGAGCAACTGCTCGGCTTGCTGCGCGACCAGTTCAATCTGCGTATGCAGAAAGCAACTGGCCAGTTGGGGCAGTCGCACCTGCTCTCGCAAGTTAAGCGTGACATCGCTCGCGTGAAAACTGTGCTCAACCAGCAGGCAGGTAAGTGATCATGGCTGAAGCTGAAAAAACCGTCCGTACGCTGACTGGCCGTGTCGTCAGCGACAAAATGGACAAGACCATCACCGTTCTGATCGAGCGTCGCGTAAAGCACCCGATCTACGGTAAATACGTTAAGCGTTCGACTAAGCTGCACGCGCACGACGAATCCAATCAGTGCAAAATCGGCGACAAGGTTTCCATCCGTGAAACCCGTCCGCTGGCCAAGACCAAGTCCTGGGCACTGGTTGAAGTCCTCGAACGCGCTGTTGAAGTCTAAGGGCTAAGGGTCGGAGAAATTTTATGATTCAGACTCAATCCATGCTCGATGTGGCCGATAACAGCGGCGCTCGTCGCGTCATGTGCATCAAGGTACTCGGCGGTTCGCACCGCCGTTATGCCGGCATCGGTGACATCATCAAAGTAACCGTCAAGGAAGCAATTCCGCGCGGCAAGGTCAAGAAAGGCCAGGTGATGACCGCTGTTGTCGTCCGCACCCGTCACGGTGTTCGTCGCGCCGACGGTTCCATCATTCGTTTCGACGGCAACGCTGCTGTTCTGCTGAACAACAAGCAAGAGCCGATCGGCACTCGCATCTTCGGGCCAGTGACCCGTGAACTTCGTACCGAGAAGTTCATGAAGATCGTCTCGCTCGCCCCTGAAGTGCTGTAAGGAGATCCGACATGCAAAAGATTCGTCGTGACGACGAGATCATCGTGATCGCCGGCAAAGACAAGGGTAAGCGCGGTAAGGTGCTGAAGGTTCTGGCTGACAACCGTCTGGTTGTTGGTGGTGTGAACCTGGTCAAGCGTCATACCAAGCCTAACCCGATGGCGGGCGTACAGGGCGGTATCGTCGAGAAAGAAGCGCCTCTGCACGCTTCCAACGTTGCCATCTTCAACGGCGAAACCAACAAGGCTGACCGCGTTGGTTTCAAAGTAGAAGACGGTAAAAAAATTCGTGTCTTCAAGTCGACCCAAAAAGCGGTTGATGCTTGAACACTGCTAGGTAGAAGACCATGGCACGACTGAAAGAGATTTACCGGAACGAAATCGCTCCCAAGCTTAAGGAAGAACTTAAGCTGTCGAACGTGATGGAAGTTCCGCGCGTTACCAAGATCACCCTGAACATGGGTCTGGGCGAAGCGATCGGCGACAAGAAAGTCATCGAGCACGCTGTTGCCGACCTGGAAAAGATCACCGGTCAAAAGCCGGTCGTGACTTTCGCTCGTAAATCCATCGCGGGCTTCAAAGTCCGTGAGGGCTGGCCGATCGGTGTCAAGGTGACCCTGCGTCGCGACAAGATGTACGAATTCCTGGACCGCCTGCTGGCGATCTCCCTGCCTCGGGTACGCGACTTCCGCGGCCTGAATGCCAAGTCCTTCGATGGTCGTGGCAACTACAGCATGGGCGTGAAAGAGCAGATCATCTTCCCGGAAATCGACTACGACAAGATCGATGCTCTGCGCGGTTTGGACATCACCCTGACCACCACTGCTCGTTCGGACGACGAAGGCCGCGCTCTGCTGCGTGCTTTCAAGTTCCCGTTCCGCAACTGATTGGAGTAGGAAAATGGCCAAGAAGAGCATGAAAAACCGCGAGCTGAAGCGTCAGCTCACGGTAGCCAAGTTCGCTAAGAAGCGTGCTGAGCTGAAAGCGACCATCGTCAACCTGAACGCTTCTCCTGAAGAGCGTTTCGCTGCCGTTGTCGCTCTGCAGAAGCAGCCACGTGACGCTAGCGCCTCGCGCCTGCGCAACCGTTGCCGCCTGACCGGTCGTCCTCACGGTGTATACCGTAAGTTCGGCCTGGGCCGTAACATGCTGCGTCAAGCTGCAATGCGCGGTGACGTACCAGGTCTGGTCAAGGCCTCCTGGTAATCGCTGCCGGTGTGATCCCGGTGGAAGGGGAGCAATCTTCCGACCGCCGGTGACCTCGCCAACAAACAAGCCCCTATATGGGGCTTGTTTCGTTTCTGCCTTGTGTCTAGAATGACCGGCTCACCTGAGCCTGGGTTTTTTGCCCTGCCTGCTCAGGTGGTTGTGATAGCCGCAAGGCTAATAATTCTTGTATCAGGAGCATCTAGCCCATGAGTATGCAGGACCCGTTAGCGGACATGCTAACTCGCATCCGTAATGCCCAGATGGCTGAAAAGTCCGTCGTAAGCATGCCTTCCTCCACCCTGAAGGTCGCGGTTGCCAAAGTTCTGAAGGACGAAGGTTACATCGCTGGCTACCAGGTAACTGGTGAGGCCAAGCCTTCCCTGTCGATCGAACTGAAGTACTTCGAAGGCCGTCCGGTCATCGAGGAACTGAAGCGCTCCAGCCGTCCAGGCCTGCGCCAGTACAAGTCCGTCGCAGAGCTGCCGAAAGTACGTGGCGGCCTGGGCGTGTCTATCGTCTCCACCAACAAAGGTGTGATGACTGATCGCGCTGCGCGCGCTGCCGGTGTCGGCGGCGAAGTTCTGTGCACAGTGTTCTAAGGGGAGATAGGCATGTCTCGCGTCGCTAAGAACCCCGTTAAGCTGCCAGCAGGCGTCGAAGTCAAATTCGCCGGCCAGCAGCTTTCGGTGAAGGGTGCCAAAGGCACTCTCGAACTGAACGTTCACTCGTCTGTTGAAGTTACCGAAGAAGCTGGTGAGCTGCGTTTCGCTGCTCGCAACGGTGACCAGCAAGCTCGCGCCATGGCCGGTACCACCCGCGCTCTGGTGAACAACATGGTCCAGGGCGTAAGCCAAGGCTTCGAGCGCAAGCTCCAGCTGATCGGTGTTGGTTACAAGGCACAGGCCAAGGGCTCCGTCCTGAACCTGGCTCTGGGCTTCTCGCACCCAGTGGACTACGAACTGCCAGCCGGTATCACCGCTGAAACCCCAAGCCAGACCGACATCCTGATCAAGGGTATCGACAAGCAGCTGGTGGGTCAGGTGGCCGCTGAAATCCGCGACTTCCGTCCGCCAGAGCCTTACAAAGGCAAGGGTGTGCGTTACGCGGACGAAGTAGTCCGTCGTAAAGAAGCCAAGAAGAAGTAGGGCCTAGCAAATGACCGACAAAAAAGTTACTCGACTGCGTCGCGCTCGCAAAGCACGCCTCAAGATGCACGAACTCGAAGTCGTGCGCCTGTGCGTGTTCCGCTCCTCGCAGCACATCTACGCCCAGGTCATTTCGGCCGACGGCAGCAAGGTTCTGGCAAGCGCCTCGACCTTGGACAAAGAACTGCGTGATGGCGCCACTGGCAACATCGACGCGGCCACTAAGGTTGGCAAGCTGGTAGCTGAGCGTGCGAAAGCCGCCGGTGTATCTCAAGTTGCCTTTGACCGTTCCGGCTTCAAGTACCACGGCCGCGTCAAGGCGCTGGCTGATGCTGCTCGTGAAGGCGGGCTGGAGTTCTAAGTTATGGCAAATAACGATCAAAAGCGCGACGAAGGCTACATCGAGAAGCTGGTTCAAGTTAACCGCGTTGCCAAAACCGTAAAAGGCGGCCGTATCTTCACCTTCACCGCGCTGACCGTGGTAGGTGATGGCAAAGGTCGTGTTGGCTTCGGCCGTGGCAAGTCGCGCGAAGTACCTGCTGCGATCCAGAAGGCTATGGAAGCTGCTCGCCGCAACATGATCCAGGTTGACCTGAAGGGCACCACCCTGCAGTACGCCACCAAGGCTGCCCACGGCGCCTCGAAGGTTTACATGCAGCCTGCTTCGGAAGGTACCGGTATCATCGCCGGTGGCGCAATGCGTGCTGTCCTGGAAGTTGCTGGTGTTCAGAACGTTCTGGCCAAGTGCTACGGTTCGACCAACCCTGTGAACGTGGTTTACGCCACCTTCAAGGGCCTGAAAGCCATGCAATCTCCTGAATCCATTGCTGCCAAGCGCGGCAAGAGCGTTGAGGAGATCATCTGATCATGGCAACCGTAAAAGTAACGCTGATCAAGAGCACCGCCGGCCGTCTGCCTAACCACAAACTGTGCGTTAAAGGCCTGGGTCTGCGTCGCATCGGTCACACTGTAGAAGTCCAGGATACTCCCGAGAACCGCGGGATGATCAACAAGGCTTACTACATGCTGAAGGTCGAGGGTTAATCGATGAAACTCAATGATCTGAGTCCAGCGCCGGGTTCCCGTCGCGAGAAGCATCGTCCGGGTCGTGGTATCGGTAGCGGTTTGGGCAAGACTGGTGGCCGTGGTCACAAAGGTCAGACCTCCCGTTCCGGTGGCACCATCGCTCCGGGCTTCGAAGGCGGTCAACAGCCGCTGCACCGTCGTCTGCCGAAGTTCGGCTTCGTTTCCCTGAAAGCCATGGACCGCGCCGAAGTGCGTCTGTCCGAGCTGGCCAAGGTGGATGGCGACGTGATCTCCGTGCAATCCCTGAAGGATGCCAATGTGATCGGCCAGAACGTACAGCGCGTGAAAATCATGCTGTCTGGTGAAGTCACTCGCGCAGTCACCATCAAGGGTATCGCAGCCACCAAGGGTGCGCGTGCGGCTATCGAAGCAGCTGGCGGCAAGTTCGAGGAATAAATGGCTAAGCAAGGTGCTCTCTCTTCGCTCGGTAAGGGCGGGATGTCGGAACTCTGGGCTCGTCTGCGCTTTCTGTTCATGGCGATCATCGTCTATCGGATAGGTGCGCATATCCCGGTTCCTGGCATCAATCCAGACCGTCTGGCGGATCTGTTTCGGCAGAATGAGGGGACCATTCTTAGCTTGTTCAACATGTTTTCCGGTGGCGCGCTTGAGCGCATGAGCATCTTTGCACTGGGGATCATGCCGTACATTTCGGCATCGATCATCATGCAGCTGATGACGGCGGTCAGCCCGCAACTGGAGCAGTTGAAGAAGGAAGGTGAAGCTGGCCGTCGCAAGATCAGCCAGTACACCCGCTACGGCACCGTTATCCTGGCACTGGTCCAAGCCATTGGCATGTCCATTGGCCTGGCCAACCAGGGCGTGGCGTTTTCTGTAGGCCTGGGCTTCCATGTCGTCGCCGTCTCCACCTTCGTGGCAGGCGCGATGTTCATGATGTGGCTGGGCGAACAGATCACCGAGCGCGGTGTGGGCAACGGTATCTCGATGTTGATCTTCGCAGGTATCGTTGCCGGTCTTCCGAGAGCAATCGGGCAGTCTTTCGAGTCTGCACGCACAGGCGATATCAACATTTTCGCCCTGGTCGCTATCGGTTTGCTGGCAGTAGCGATTATCGGCTTCGTGGTGTTCATTGAGCGTGGTCAGCGTCGTATCGCCGTTCACTACGCCAAGCGTCAGCAAGGCCGCAAGGTCTTCGCTGCGCAGACCAGCCACCTGCCGCTGAAGGTGAACATGGCGGGGGTTATCCCGGCCATTTTCGCGAGCAGCATTTTGCTGTTCCCGGCTTCGCTGGGTGCCTGGTTCGGTCAGTCCGAAGGTATGGGCTGGCTGCAGGACATCTCGCAGTCGATCGCTCCTGGTCAGCCGTTGAACATTCTGCTGTTTAGTGCAGGGATCATTTTCTTCTGCTTCTTCTACACAGCGCTGATGTTCAATCCGAAAGACGTAGCGGAAAACCTGAAGAAGTCCGGTGCCTTTATTCCGGGTATCCGTCCTGGTGAGCAGTCGGCACGCTACATTGATGGCGTTCTGACCCGTCTGACCATGTTCGGTGCTCTTTACATGATGGCCGTCTGCCTTCTGCCCCAGTTCCTGGTGGTGGCAGCAAATGTGCCGTTCTACCTTGGCGGGACCTCGTTGCTGATTGTGGTAGTGGTTGTGATGGACTTCATGTCCCAAGTACAATCGCACCTCGTTTCGCACCAGTACGAATCCCTGATGAAGAAAGCCAACCTGAAAGGCTACGGTGGCAGCGGTCTGCTGCGCTGATACGCCCCTAAGGTTCGAGGAGTCGGTAATGAAAGTTCGTGCATCGGTGAAAAAGCTGTGCCGTAACTGCAAGATCATCCGTCGCGAAGGCGTCGTACGAGTGATCTGCAGCGCGGAACCGCGTCACAAACAGCGCCAAGGCTGAGTGTGATCTGCGCTTCAAACCCAGCAGCTAGTGTGCTGCTGGGTTGATTATTCGTTTCTACAGCGATATTATCTCGCGCCCTATTTCTTGGCTTCCGGGGCGTAGGTAGCTGTCAATTGGAGTCCCACTGAATGGCCCGTATTGCAGGCGTCAACATTCCAGATAACAAGCATGCTGTTATCTCGCTGACCTACATCTATGGTGTCGGTCGCACTACTGCACAGAAGATCTGTGCAGACGCTGGTGTAAACCCAGCCGCTAAGATCAAGGATCTGAGCGACGAGCAAATCGAAACCCTGCGTGGCGAAGTCGCGAAGTTCACCACCGAAGGTGACCTGCGTCGTGACATCAACATGAAGATCAAGCGCTTGATGGACCTGGGTTGCTACCGCGGCCTGCGTCATCGTAAAGGTCTGCCGGTTCGCGGTCAGCGCACCAAGACCAACGCACGCACCCGTAAGGGCCCGCGTAAGCCGATCCGCAAGTAATCGCCCAGGAATATAGACATGGCAAAACCTGCTGCTCGTCCTCGTAAAAAAGTCAAAAAGACAGTGGTTGATGGCATCGCCCACATCCATGCCTCTTTCAACAACACCATCGTGACCATCACCGATCGTCAGGGCAACGCTTTGTCCTGGGCGACCTCCGGTGGTTCGGGTTTCCGTGGTTCGCGCAAATCCACCCCGTTCGCAGCTCAGATCGCTGCTGAGCGTGCTGGTCAAGCTGCGCTGGAATACGGTCTGAAGAACCTCGACGTGAACGTCAAGGGTCCAGGTCCAGGTCGTGAGTCCGCCGTTCGTGCACTGAACAGCTGCGGCTACAAGATCGCCAGCATCACCGACGTGACGCCAATCCCGCACAACGGGTGCCGTCCGCCGAAGAAGCGTCGCGTGTAATCAGGAGACAGATAAATGGCACGTTACATTGGTCCAAAATGCAAACTGTCTCGCCGTGAAGGCACTGACCTGTTCCTGAAGAGCGGCGTTCGCGCTCTGGAATCGAAGTGCAACATCGAAGCAGCCCCAGGTATCCACGGCCAGCGCCGTGGCCGTCAGTCCGACTACGGTACCCAGCTGCGCGAGAAGCAAAAAGTTCGTCGTATCTATGGTGTTCTGGAGCGTCAGTTCCGCGGTTACTACCAGGCTGCAGCCTCGAAAAAAGGCGCAACCGGTGAGAACCTGCTGCAACTGCTCGAGTGCCGTCTGGATAACGTCGTCTACCGTATGGGCTTCGGTTCGACTCGCGCCGAATCCCGTCAGCTGGTTTCGCACAAAGCGATCAGCGTCAACGGTAAGACTGTGAACATTCCATCCTACCAAGTTCGTCCGGGTGACGTGGTCGCGGTTCGCGAGAAGTCGTCGAACCAGCTGCGCATTGTTCAAGCCCTTGAACTGTGCGCCCAGCGTGGCCGCGTTGAGTGGGTTGATGTGGATGCTGCTAAAAAGTCGGGCGTTTTCAAGAACGTTCCTGCTCGCAGCGACCTGTCTGCCGACATCAACGAGAACCTGATTGTCGAGCTCTACTCCAAGTAAGGGCTAGAAAATAGGTGCATCCATGCAGATTTCGGTAAATGAGTTCCTGACTCCCCGCCACATTGATGTGCAGGTAGTCAGTCCGACCCGCGCCAAGATCACGCTCGAGCCTCTCGAGCGTGGTTTCGGCCATACCCTGGGCAACGCGCTGCGCCGCATCCTGTTGTCCTCCATGCCTGGCTGTGCAGTAGTCGAGGCCGAGATCGATGGCGTACTCCACGAGTACTCCGCGATCGAAGGTGTTCAGGAAGACGTCATTGAAATCCTGTTGAACCTGAAAGGCCTGGCTATCAAACTGCACGGTCGTGACGAAGTTACGCTGACCTTGTCGAAAAAGGGTTCGGGGGTGGTTACCGCTGCCGATATTCAGCTGGATCACGATGTCGAGATCGTCAACCCCGATCACGTAATCGCGAACCTGGCGTCGAACGGCGCCCTGAACATGAAGCTCACCGTAGCTCGTGGTCGTGGTTACGAGCCGGCCGACTCCCGTCAAACCGACGAAGACGAAAGCCGTAGCATTGGCCGTCTGCAGCTGGACGCTTCGTTCAGCCCGGTGCGTCGTATCGCCTACGTGGTCGAGAACGCCCGTGTTGAACAGCGTACCAACCTGGACAAGCTGGTCATTGATCTGGAAACCAACGGCACCCTGGACCCTGAAGAGGCTATCCGCCGCGCTGCGACCATCCTGCAACAGCAGTTGGCCGCGTTCGTCGACCTCAAAGGTGACAGCGAGCCTGTCGTAGTCGAGCAGGAAGACGAGATCGATCCGATCCTGCTGCGTCCGGTTGACGACCTGGAACTGACTGTACGTTCGGCCAACTGCCTCAAGGCGGAGAACATCTACTACATCGGCGACCTGATTCAGCGTACCGAAGTAGAGCTGTTGAAGACTCCTAACCTGGGCAAGAAGTCCCTGACTGAAATCAAGGACGTGCTGGCCTCTCGTGGTCTGTCTCTCGGCATGCGCCTCGACAACTGGCCGCCTGCAAGTCTTAAGAAAGACGACAAGGCGACCGCCTGATCGTCGTAATCACCGAACGTAGTGTTTGGTAAGGAATGAATCATGCGTCATCGTAAAAGTGGACGTCACCTGAGCCGTACCAGCTCTCACCGCAAGGCTATGTTCCAGAACATGGCAGTGTCGCTGATCGAGCACGAGCTGATCAAAACCACCCTGCCGAAAGCCAAGGAACTGCGCCGCGTTGCCGAGCCGCTGATCACCCTGGCCAAGGAAGACAGCGTAGCTAACCGCCGTCTGGCCTTCGACCGTACCCGTTCGAAGTCCGCTGTCGGCAAGCTGTTCAACGACCTGGGCAAGCGTTACGCCACCCGTCAGGGCGGCTACCTGCGCATCCTGAAGTGCGGTTTCCGCGCTGGCGACAACGCTCCTATGGCGTACGTCGAGCTGGTTGATCGTCCGGTCGGCGGTGCTGTAGAAGCTGCTGAGTAAGACGTTCTGTCTGCTACAAAGAACCGGGCCTAGTGCCCGGTTTTTTGTTTCTGGATGTATTGCATATTTCTATTGATGCAAGTTGTGTAATGAATTTGTTCTTGTGGTCTTGCTCGTCAATACTCTCTCCACAGCCGATCAGCCGGCGTATGTAGACCGATAAGGAGAGCCCATGAGCAAGATTCTCACCACCGCCAGCGGTGCCCCTGTAGCCGACAACCAGAATTCCCGTTCCGCCGGCCCACGCGGCCCACTGCTGCTCGACGACTTCCACCTGATCGAGAAGCTTGCCCATTTCAACCGCGAGAACATCCCCGAGCGCCGCGTCCACGCCAAGGGCTCTGGTGCCTATGGCACCTTTACCGTTACTCGCGATATTACGGGTTACACCAGTGCCAAGCTGTTTGAGCAAGTCGGCAAGCAGACCGAGACGTTCCTGCGCTTCTCCACCGTGGGTGGCGAGCGTGGCTCGGCCGATACCGAGCGCGATCCGCGCGGCTTTGCCGTGAAGTTCTACACCGAGGAAGGCAACTGGGACATTGTGGGCAATAACACGCCGGTGTTTTTCATTCGTGACCCGCTGAAGTTCCCCGATTTCATCCACACGCAGAAGCGTCACCCGCAAACCAACCTGAAAAACGCGCAGATGATGTGGGACTTCTGGTCGCACTCCCCCGAGGCGCTGCACCAGGTCACTATCCTGTTCTCCGATCGCGGTATCCCGGACGGCTACCGCCACATGCACGGCTTCGGCAGCCATACCTATAGCCTGATCAATGCCGAGGGGCAGCGGACCTGGGTCAAGTGGCACTTCAAGACCCAGCAAGGCATCAAGAACCTCGCCCCGGCAGATGCCGCACGCCTGGCCGGTACCGATCCGGACTACGCTCAGCGCGATCTCTTCGAAGCGATCGAGCGTGGCGACTATCCGCGCTGGACCGTATGCATTCAGGTAATGAGTGAAGCCGAGGCAGCCAACCGTGACGAGAACCCCTTCGATGTGACCAAGACCTGGTCGCAGAAGGACTACCCGCTGATCGAGGTGGGTGTGCTTGAGCTCAACCGTAACCCGTTGAACTACTTCGCCGAGGTCGAGCAAGCTGCATTTGGCCCGAGCAACATGGTGCCGGGTGTCGGTCTGTCGCCAGACCGCATGCTGCAAGGTCGGGTATTCGCCTACGCTGACGCACACCGCTACCGGGTAGGCACCAACCATCAGCAGTTGCCGGTTAACGCGCCACGTTGCCCGGTTAACAGCTATCAGCGCGATGGCTCGATGGCCAGCGGCACGTACGGCAGCGCGCCCAACTATGAGCCCAACAGCTACAGCAACGCGCCGAAGCAGTCGCCACGCCATGGTGAGCCAGCCCTGGCTCTGGAAGGGGTGGCGGACCGCTACAATCACCGGGAAGACAGCGACTACTACAGCCATGCCGGCGCGCTGTTCCGCCTGATGAATGATGAGCAGAGAGCCCTTTTGATCAGCAACATCGCCGGGACCATGGCAGGTGTAAGCCAGGACGTGATCCAGCGCCAGTTGCAATACTTCTTCAAGGCTGATCCGGCTTACGGCGAAGGAGTTGCCAAGGCTTTGGGCATTGATCTCGCCTGAGTCGAAGTGATAAGAAGAACCGCCCTCATTTGGGCGGTTTTTCAATGAATATCACTACTGTTCAGGTGTTTTTTTGCTTCTTATTGCGCATTTTTCAGTGACCGCAAGTAAAAGCTGGTTCAGACTATGTGCAGTAGACGTTTTCACATGGAGAAGCAGGGCGATGCAAGGCCACCCGGACGTAATCAACTACCTCGTCACGCTGTTGAAGGGCGAACTGGCTGCACGCGACCAGTACTTCATTCACTCGCGTATGTATGAAGATTGGGGGCTGTCCAAGCTCTACGAGCGTATCAACCACGAGATGGAAGAAGAGACGCAGCACGCTGATGCCCTGATGCGTCGTATCCTCATGCTCGAAGGCACACCTGACATGCGCGCGGATGACCTGGAAGTGGGCAGTACCGTGCCGGAAATGATCGAGGCCGATCTCAAGCTCGAATACAAAGTGCGTGCCGCGCTGTGCAAAGGTATCGAACTGTGTGAGCTGCACAAGGATTACGTCAGCCGTGACATCTTGCGCGCGCAGCTGGCTGATACCGAAGAAGACCACACCTATTGGCTCGAAAAGCAGCAGGGGCTGATCAAGGCCATTGGCCTGGAGAACTACCTGCAGTCGCAGATGTAAATGCTGGGGGCGCAAAGCGCCCCCATTTCCGTCAAGCCCGATCCCGCTCCAGAAGCGGTTTCAGGTAATGCCCGGTATAGGACTGCTTCATCTCGCTCAGTTCTTCCGGCGTACCACAGGCAATGATCTGCCCACCTTTCGAACCACCCTCCGGCCCAAGGTCCACCAGCCAGTCCGCAGTCTTGATCACATCCAGGTTGTGCTCGATCACCACCACGGTATTGCCGTGGTCGCGCAGGCGATGCAGCACGTCCAGCAACTGCTGGATATCGGCAAAATGCAGGCCTGTGGTTGGCTCGTCGAGAATGTAGAGGGTCTTGCCGGTATCACGCTTGGACAACTCGCGCGACAGTTTCACCCGCTGTGCCTCGCCACCCGACAACGTGGTCGCCGACTGCCCAAGCTTGATGTAGGACAGCCCCACGTCCATCAACGTCTGTAGCTTGCGTGCCAGCGCCGGTACCGCGTCGAAGAACTCGCGGGCATCCTCGATGGTCATTTCCAGCACTTCGTGGATGTTCTTGCCCTTGTACTTGATCTCCAGCGTTTCGCGGTTGTATCGCTTGCTCTTGCACACGTCGCACGGCACGTAGATGTCCGGCAGGAAGTGCATCTCTACCTTGATCAGGCCATCGCCCTGGCAGGCCTCGCAACGGCCGCCCTTGACGTTGAACGAGAACCGCCCGGGGCCATAACCGCGCGAACGTGATTCCGGGACGCCGGAGAACAGCTCGCGGATAGGCGTGAAGATGCCGGTATAGGTCGCCGGGTTGGAGCGAGGAGTGCGGCCGATCGGGCTCTGATCGATATCCACTACCTTGTCCAGGTGCTGCAGGCCATCCACGCTGTTGTACGGCGCCGCTTCGAGGCTGCTCGCGCCATTCAGGGCGGTGGCGGCCAGTGGGAACAGCGTGTTGTTGATGAGCGTCGACTTGCCCGAGCCGGACACCCCGGTCACGCAGGTCAGCAGGCCGATCGGGATTTCCAGGTCGACGTTCTGCAGGTTGTTGCCACGCGCGCCCTTGAGCTTGAGTTGCAGCTTCTTGTTGCGCGGCGTGCGCTTGGCCGGCACGACGATCTTCTTGCGCCCGGACAGGTACTTGCCGGTCAGCGAGTCGGGGTGGGCCATGACCTCCTGCGGCGTGCCTTCGGCGACGATCTTCCCGCCATGCACGCCGGCGCCCGGGCCGATGTCCACGACGTAGTCGGCCAGGCGGATGGCGTCCTCATCGTGTTCCACCACGATCACTGTATTGCCCAGGTCGCGCAGGTGATTGAGGGTAGCCAGCAGGCGGTCGTTGTCGCGTTGGTGAAGGCCGATGGACGGTTCGTCGAGGATGTACATCACCCCCACCAGGCCGGCGCCGATCTGGCTGGCCAGGCGGATACGCTGTGCTTCACCACCGGACAGGGTATCGGCGCTACGGTCGAGAGTGAGGTAGTCGAGGCCGACGTTGACCAGGAATTGCAGGCGCTCGCAGATTTCCTTGAGGATCTTCGCGGCGATTTCGCCACGGCGACCGGTCAGGGTCAGGGCGCCGAAATAGTTGCTGGCTTCACCGATCGGCAGGTTGGTCACCGCCGGCAGGGTCTTCTCACCCACCCACACATGGCGCGCTTCGCGGCGCAGGCGAGTACCGCGGCAATCCGGGCAGGGCTGGGTGCCGAGGAACTTGGCCAGCTCTTCACGCACGGTGGCCGACTCGGTTTCGCGGTAGCGCCGCTCCAGGTTCGGCACGATGCCTTCGAACGGGTGCGAGCGCTTGACGATGTCGCCGCGGTCGTTGAGGTACTTGAAGTCGACACTCTGCTTGCCGCTGCCCTGCAGGATCACCTTCTGGTGTTCTGCCGAGAGCTCGCCGAACGGCTCTTCCAGGCTGAAGCCATAATGCGCGGCCAGCGAACCGAGCATCTGGAAGTAGTACACGTTGCGCCGGTCCCAGCCGCGGATCGCACCTTCGGCAAGGGTGAGCTCGGCATTGACCAGGCGCTTGGTATCGAAGAACTGCTTGACCCCCAGGCCATCGCAAGTCGGGCAGGCACCGGCAGGGTTGTTGAAGGAGAACAGCTTCGGCTCCAGCTCGCTGATGGCGTGGCCACAGACCGGGCAGGCGAAGCGTGCGGAGAAGATCATCTCTTCGCCCGGTTCATCGTCCATCGGCGCCACCAGGGCGATGCCGTCGGCCAGTTTCAGCGCGGTTTCGAACGACTCGGCCAGGCGCTGTTGCAGGTCGGCACGTACCTTGAAGCGGTCGACTACCACATCGATGCTGTGCTTTTTCTGCTTGTCCAGCTTGGGTAGCTCATCGAGTTCGTAGAGCTTGCCGTTGACGCGTGCGCGGACAAAGCCTTGCGCACGCAGCTCGTCGAATACTGCCAGGTGTTCGCCCTTGCGCTCGCGAACCACCGGGGCCAGCAGCATCAGCTTGCTGCCTTCCGGGCGCTCCAGCACCAGGTCGACCATCTGGCTGATCGTTTGCGCCTCCAGTGGAATATCGTGGTCCGGGCAGCGCGGGGTACCGACGCGGGCATACAACAGGCGCAGGTAGTCGTAGATTTCGGTGATGGTGCCGACCGTGGAGCGGGGGTTGTGCGAGGTCGACTTCTGCTCGATGGAGATGGCCGGCGACAGGCCTTCGATGGTGTCGACGTCGGGCTTTTCCATCATCGACAGGAACTGCCGGGCATAGGCCGAGAGCGATTCCACGTAGCGACGCTGGCCTTCGGCGTAGAGGGTGTCGAACGCCAGGGATGACTTGCCCGAACCGGACAGGCCGGTGATCACGATCAGCTTGTCCCGGGGCAGGGTCAGGTCGATGTTCTTCAGGTTGTGGGTGCGTGCCCCACGAATCAGGATCTTGTCCACTGCGGCCTCGCTCGGCGGGCATAAACAAGGAAGTATACGGCGCGCTGCCAGTACGCGGCAAAGCGTCGCGTAGATGCCGTCAAGCTGTCGGACTGATAGAATCGCCGCCGGTTCACACGAGATTAATCCATGCACGACACCCACAACGAGCGCATGAGTGGCGGCGAAACCCGCGCCGCTGGCGGCCTGGCCCTGGTCTTTGCCTTTCGTATGCTGGGCATGTTCATGGTCTTGCCGGTGCTGGCCACCTACGGCATGGACCTGGCCGGTGCCACACCTGCACTGATCGGCCTGGCCATTGGTGCCTATGGCCTCACCCAGGCCATCTTGCAGATCCCGTTCGGGATGATTTCCGACCGCATCGGCCGTCGACCGGTGATTTACCTGGGGCTGGTGATCTTTGCCCTGGGCAGTGTCCTGGCGGCTCAGGCCGACTCCATCTGGGGGGTGATCGCCGGGCGTATCCTGCAGGGCGCCGGGGCAATTTCCGCCGCGGTCATGGCGCTGCTGTCCGACCTTACCCGCGAGCAACACCGGACCAAGGCCATGGCCATGATCGGCATGAGTATCGGCCTGTCGTTTGCCGTCGCCATGGTCGTCGGCCCATTGCTGACCCGTGCCTTTGGTTTGTCAGGATTGTTCCTCACCACGGCAGGACTTGCCCTGGTGGGTATCCTGCTGATTGCCTTCGTCGTGCCCAATACCCACAGCATCCTGCAGCACCGCGAATCGGGGGTGGCCCGACAGGCCATCGGCCCGACCCTGCGCCACCCGGACCTCCTGCGGCTGGATGCGGGCATTTTCATTCTGCATGCCATCCTCATGGCCAGCTTCGTCGCGCTGCCACTGGCCTTTGTCGAGCGCGGCGGCCTGCCGAAGGAGCAACACTGGTGGGTGTACCTGACCGCGTTGTTCATCTCATTTTTTGCAATGGTCCCGTTCATCATCTACGGCGAAAAGAAGCGCAAGATGAAACGCGTGTTGGCCGGCGCCGTGAGTGTCCTGCTGCTGACGGAGATATACTTCTGGGAGTGGGCTGACGGTTTGCGCGGACTGGTGGTTGGCACCGTGGTATTCTTTACTGCATTCAACCTGCTGGAGGCATCGCTGCCTTCGCTGGTGAGCAAGGTGTCGCCTGCAGGTGGCAAGGGAACGGCAATGGGGGTTTACTCCACCAGCCAGTTCCTCGGCGCTGCCCTGGGAGGAATCCTCGGTGGCTGGTTGTTCCAGCACGGCGGGCTGAACATGGTGTTCCTCGGTTGTGCGGTGCTGTGTGCCATCTGGTTGGTCGTCGCCTTGCGCATGAACGAGCCGCCCTATGTGACCAGCCTGCGCCTGCCGCTGACGCCAGAGGCAGTCCGGGAAGCCGGCCTGACCGAGCGTCTGATGGCCGTGCCGGGTGTGACCGACGCCGTTGTGGTGGCAGATGAAGCCGCCATCTATATCAAACTGGATACGAAAATTTTGGACCGTACGACCCTCGAGCGCCTGGTGAACCCGGCCTCTTCGGCGTGCGAAGCCTAGGAGAACGTTATGGCCCGTGGGGTTAACAAAGTCATTCTGGTCGGCACCTGTGGCCAGGATCCCGAAGTCCGCTACCTGCCCAACGGTAACGCCGTGACCAACCTGAGCCTGGCTACCAGCGAGCAGTGGACCGACAAGCAGTCGGGCCAGAAGGTCGAGCGTACCGAATGGCACCGTGTGTCGCTGTTCGGCAAGGTTGCCGAAATCGCCGGCGAGTACCTGCGCAAGGGTTCGCAGTGCTACATCGAAGGCAAGCTGCAGACCCGCGAGTGGGAAAAGGACGGTATCAAGCGCTACACCACCGAGATCATCGTCGACATCAATGGCACCATGCAGCTGCTCGGCGGTCGTCCGCAGGGCCAGCAGCAGGGCGGTGACCCGTACAATCAAGCTGGCGGCAACTATGGCGGTGGCCAGCAGCAGTACAACCAGGCCCCACGCCAGCAGGCCCCGCGCCCGCAACAGGCCCCTCAGCGCCCAGCGCCGCAACAGCCAGCACCGCAACCGGCGGCTGATTTCGACAGCTTCGATGACGATATTCCGTTCTGATCAGAACAGTTAAGCGTCTTGCAGAACCAAAAACCCAGGGCAAATGCGCTGGGTTTTTTTATGGGCGCTGAAGTATTAACCCTGGGCTGTAAAGCACTTCTGAAGTTCTCGCGGAGCGCTTTTTCGCTTGCCTGGATCGCTAGTATCCACTTTTTGCTGGGGTGGATCATGCAAAGGGCTGAGGAAGAATGCCAGATAGGTCGAATAGATCTGAAGTCAGGTGCACGGAACTATAACGTCCCTGGTTTTTCCGAGATGTATGCGGCTCATCTTGAGGGGCGCGCTGGAGATCCTGTCTTTTATGGCAGACTGCTCATAGCAATTGGTTGCGCAGTCGCGGCGCTGGGCATTGCCATCGCCATATTTGGCCCTGAGGTCATCTATTACGACCTATACTCAGGCCTCACTCTGAGCCAATACATACAACTGTATCCTGGCTTCGTTGCAATTTCCGGCGGAGTGATGATGGCTTGGGGCGGGAAGCTGAGCAATGAAGGCGTTGTTTATCGGGAAGATTTTCTTCTGTCCCGTTACAAGTTCGTAATGGAAGATGAGCGAGATGTTAGCGGTCAGGTGGAAGTTCGGCATCTGGAGGGAGACAACTTCAGCGTATCCCTGAGCTTGTAGTCGGGCGATTCCATACAGGAAAGCAGTTTTGTGTTGTGAAAGGGACGCATGGCGTCCCTGAAAGTGCCACTGCCATCACTACAAGGTTTGCTCAATAGAACAACCGCGGCTCCGGCGAGTCCAGCAGGCTTGCCAGCTTGGTCAGGGCAAAGCCCAGTTCCTGCCGGCTGGGGGCCATCAAGGCGATACGCACCCCGCAGGTGGCACGGCTGCGTTCTGGCAGGAACTGGCTGCCACTGACTACCGTGACGCCGTTATTGCGCGCCAGGTTGGCGAATTCGTCGCTGGTCCATGGCTCGGGCAATTCCAGCCAGATGTGGAAGCTGTTGGGTTGGCTGCGGATCTTGTATTTGCCGAGGATCTCCCGGGCCATTTGCTGGCGCGCCGCTGCCTCGTCCTGTTGAACCCGCACCAGCTGGTCGGCCATGCCGCTGTTGATCAGGTTGCTGGCCAGTTGCGCCATCAGTGGCGACGGCATCCAGACGCTGCTGCGGACCATCGACGACAACCGCGAAAGGGTTTGCGGCGGGGCGTACAGATAACCGATGCGCAGTGCCGGCAGCACACTCTTGGACAAGCTCGTGAGATACACCGAACGCTCGGGTGCATACGCAGCCAATGGCTGGTAATCCGCTGCAGGCTCGAGGAAACCATAGATATCGTCATCGACGATGAAAAGGTCGAACTCACGGGCGATCTCGGCGATCGCCTGGCGCCGGGCATGGGGCATGATCGAGTTGGTCGGGTTCTGGTGGGTGGTGACGCACACCAGCAGCGACGGGCGGTGCTCCAGGCAGGCTGCGCGCAATGCCTCGGGAATCAGGCCGTGCTCGTCCATGGCCACGCCGCGCAGGCGACGGCCCATGCTGTGGGCCAGGGAGATGATGCCTGGGTAGCAGAACGACTCGCACAGCACCACATCGTCGCTTTTCGACAGGCTGCTGATGGCCACCAGCAGGCCGTGCTGGGCCCCTGAAGTCAGCACCACCTGTTGCCAGCGTGCCTCTGGTAGCCAGCGCTGGATCCAGCTAGCACCGGCTTGCTTGTGGGTGGCGTGGCCGCCCTCGGTGACGTAATCGAGCACCTGTGCCAGGCCGGGCGACGCGGCGAGTTCGTTGATGGCACCGCGCAGCCAGTCGGTCATATGGGCATCGTTGGGCTTGATGAGCGAAAGGTCGATCTGCCCACTTTGACGCTCGGCGGGTGCCGGCTGCGGTGCGACGCTTGGTGCAGGGGCAGCGCTTTGCACCGGCCGCTGCGGCAGCACGAAAGTGCCGCGGCCTACTTCGCCTACCACCAGACCACGTTTGGCGGCTTCGTCGTAGGCTCGACCGATGGTGCCGGGCGTGACGTTCAGGGTCTCAGCCAGATCCTTGAGTGTCGGCAGACGCTCGCCGGGCATAAGTCTGCCGCTGCCGATGTCTTGCTCCAAGGCGTCGGCGATCATTAGGTAGACCGGCTGTGCCAGGTCGCTGTAGTGAGGAACCCACATAGAAATGGCACCCAGAAAATGCGATAGCGCGGAAGCCTAGCACGAAAGCTCCAATGGGAGTAATTCTGTTTTTGTGCAGGTAAATTGCATCGATTACGCTGCTGGCAGAAGACGAGTGCCAGCCAGGCGTTTTGCATGACAGTCACAGGGCTAGACAGAAATCTTTTGAAATCAATAGCTTGATTGAATCGATTCAATCGTTCATTTGATTCTGAAAGAAATAAATTGAATCGACGTTATTTTTGAAATTACAATTATTGAGTCGATGCAATCTGCAGGCGCCATGATGGCTCGCCTGCTTTGGCATCGCACCGCTGTGAACGGCTTAACAAAACAACATCGGAAGCCGCTTCTGCCCGGCTTAGAACGACACCGAACGGCTTCGCGCCTGCTCAATGGAATACCAGTTCGAAATGGAAAGCGCACACTTGCAACAAGGGGCCGAGCCTCAGACCTCCCTCGAGATCCGCCTGCCCTGGGTCATCTCCAGTGCCTGGCAAACCCTGCTGAACAACACTCCGCTCGATTTCGAGACGAGCAAGGAACTCTATCCGCAACTCAAGGACCAGGCCGAGGACGTGCTGGGCAGCGCGCTTTGCCAACAGATCCGCAATTTCGTCGAATCACCGCACCTCACCAGCATGATCGTGCGCAACTGCCCACGAGACCGTGATATTCCGCCCACGCCCTATTCGGGGGTGCTCAGTCCGCGTAGCACACCTATCGCCTGCCTGGTCAGCCTGACCATGCAGAGCCTGATGGGCATCCACCCGGTCGTCTACGAAGGAGAGAATGACGGCCGTCTGTTTCGCCATGTCATTCCTTCGCGCAGCTCGTCCAGCCACAAGAGTTCCCATGGCTCGCGCCTGCGGTTTTCCTACCATGTGGACAACCCGGACCTGCCGCTCTCCAGCGAACCTCTCGGTGCAACATCCTGCTGCCCGGAGTACCTGTCCTTCTTCGGCATGCGCTGCGACCCGCGCATCAGCACCACCCTGGTCAACCTCGATGCGGTGATCGCCGCGCTGCCGGCATCGACGGTGCGTGAGCTTTGCCTGCCGCAGTTCGAAATTCGACGTCCGGACTCGTTTGCCAGCAACCGTCGCCATACGGCCGAGCTGCCGGTCCTGGCGCGTGGCCATGCAGGGGAATGGTTGTGCCGCTTCGACAGCGAGAACACCCACGGTCTCAACCTGCGTGCCGAGCAAGCCTTGGGCAATCTGCGCAGCGTGCTGGAAAGCCGCCGCTTCGATGAGCCGCACCTGCTGTTGCCAGGCGATTTCATGGTGTTCAAGAACCAGCGCGTGCTGCACGCCCGCGATGGCTTCGAGCCGCAGAACGACGGCGCCGACCGCTGGCTGTTGCGCGTGTTCGCAGTCAACGACCTGAGCCGCGTGCATTTCGCCCGGGCCGACCATCTCTACGAAGTTCTCTCCTGATCCCCCTTCACTGACTCGATGGAAGTATTGTTATGGAACTGTTAGGCGCTTTCTGGGCGGAACACTGGTTACTCGCCATCCTCATGCTGGGCGCGATTGCCTTCATCGCCGGCTTCGTCGACAGCATCGCCGGGGGCGGCGGGTTGTTCCTGGTGCCGGGCTTCCTGCTGGTCGGCATGCCGCCGCAAGTGGCCCTTGGCCAGGAAAAACTGGTGAGTACCCTAGGCACACTGGCTGCTATCCGCAACTTCCTGGCCAACAGCAGGATGGTCTGGCAGGTGGCCTTGGTCGGCGTGCCGTTCTCGTTGCTCGGAGCCTACCTGGGGGCGCACCTGATCGTGTCGATTTCCCAGGAGACCGTAGGCAAGATCATCCTGGCGCTTATCCCCTTCGGCATCCTCATCTTCCTCACGCCGAAGGATCGCCCGGTCGAGGAACGCGAGCTGTCGTCGCGCATGCTGTTTACCGTGGTCCCGCTGACCTGCCTGGCCATCGGTTTCTATGACGGCTTCTTCGGCCCTGGTACCGGCAGCATGTTCATCATCGCCTTCCACTATCTGCTGCGCATGGACCTGGTCTCCAGCTCGGCCAACTCCAAGACCTTCAACTTCGCGTCCAACATCGGTGCGCTGGTGGCCTTTGTCATGGCCGGCAAGGTCGTATACCTGCTGGCGCTGCCGCTGGTGGCCTGCAACATCCTGGGTAACCACCTGGGCAGTGCACTGGCCCTGCGCAAGGGTAACGAGGTGGTGCGCAAGGCGCTGGTGTTCTCGATGCTCTGCCTGTTCACCAGCCTCGGCGTGAAGTACCTGGCCTGACCCCATCCCATAGGAGACAACTGATGAAAACCGCATTTGTAACCGGCGCTTCCGCAGGCTTTGGCCGTGCCATCTGTCGCACCCTGGTCGGCAAGGGCTATCGGGTGATCGGCGGTGCCCGGCGCATGGACAAGCTGCAGTCGCTGGAAGCCGAGCTGGGGGTCAATTTCATCCCGCTGGCGCTGGACGTCACCGACCCTGCGTCGATCGCGGCCGCGATGGCGCAGATCCAGGACGCATCGCTGCACATCGACCTGCTGGTCAACAACGCCGGGCTGGCGCTGGGCGTAGATCGTGCCCAGGCCAGCAGTGCGGAAAACTGGCAGCGCATGATCGACACCAACATCACCGGCCTGGCCATGGTCACGCACAAGATCCTGCCACAGATGGTCGAAGCCGACAGTGGCATGATCATCAACATCGGCTCCATTGCCGGCACCTACCCCTACCCGGGCGGTAACGTCTATGGTGCCAGCAAGGCCTTCGTCCGGCAGTTCAGCCTCAACCTGCGCGCCGACCTGGCCGGTACTCGGGTGCGGGTGAGCAACATCGAGCCGGGGCTGTGCTCGGGCACCGATTTCTCGGTGGTGCGCCTCAATGGCGACCTGGAGGCCGTGCAGGCCCTGTACCGTGACGTACAGGCCATTCTGCCCGAAGACATTGCCGCCACGGTGGCCTGGATTGCCGAGCAGCCGGGGCATGTGAATATCAATAGCGTCGAGATCATGCCCGTGGCGCAGAGCAGCGCGGCGCTGAATGTGGTACGCAACCTGCCGCGTTGCTGATTGGCCAGTGGTGGATGGCATAGGCAAGGTCAGCAACCAAGGCTGTAGCTGACCCAGGTCATCGCAGCTTCGCGATTCTTGGCTAGTCTTACCTGTTGGCAGCCATCAATTGGCCGTCACCGTGACTACCAAGAGGCGCCGGCCAAGTTCCGTGCGTCCACCACCTGATCAGGAGTGCACGATGGACCTGAACCGTCGGCAATTCTTCAAGGTCGCCGCCGTCGGCCTTGGAGGCTCGAGCCTTGCGGCGTTGGGCATGGCCCCGACACCGGCATTCGCCGAGCAGGTGCGTCACTTCAAGCTGGCGCATACCAAAGAAACCCGCAACACCTGCCCCTACTGCTCGGTCGGCTGTGGCCTGATCATGTACAGCCAGGGTGATGCGGGCAAGAACGTCAAACAGAACATCATCCATATCGAAGGTGACGCCGACCATCCGGTCAATCGCGGCACCCTCTGCCCGAAAGGCGCCGGCCTGCTGGACTTCATCCACAGCCCGAGCCGCCTGCAGTACCCCGAGGTACGCAAGCCGGGCAGCAAGGAGTGGGTGCGGGTCAGCTGGGACGAGGCGCTCGACCGCGTCGCCGAGCTGATGAAGCAGGACCGCGATGCCAACTTCATCGAGAAGAACGCCCAGGGGCAAACGGTAAACCGCTGGCTCACCACCGGTTTTCTCGCGGCTTCCGCCGCCTCCAGCGAGGCGGGCTACCTGACCCACAAGGTCATCCGCGCAACAGGCATGCTGGGGTTCGATAACCAGGCACGTGTCTGACATGGCCCGACGGTGGCAAGTCTTGCCCCGACGTACGGCCGTGGCGCCATGACCAACCACTGGTCCGATATCGCCAACGCGAATCTGGTCCTGGTGATGGGTGGCAACGCAGCAGAAGCGCACCCGTGCGGCTTCAAGTGGGTGACCGAGGCCAAGGCGCACAACAAGGCGCGGCTGATCGTGGTCGACCCGCGGTTTACCCGTACCGCTTCGGTGGCGGACTACTACGCGCCAATCCGCACCGGCACCGACATCGCGTTCATGGGCGGGCTGATCAACTACCTGCTGAGCAACGACAAGATCCAGCACGAATACGTGCGCAACTACACCGACGTGTCGTTCATCGTCAAAGAGACCTATGGTTTCGAGGACGGGCTGTTCAGCGGCTATGACGAAGCCAAGCGCGTGTATGCCGACAAGTCCGGCTGGGGCTACGAGCTGGGTGAGGACGGTTTTGCCAAGGTCGATCCGACCTTGCAGCACCCGCGTTGCGTGTTCCAGCTGATGAAGCAGCACTACAGCCGCTACACCCCGGAACTGGCCAGCATGACCTGTGGCATGCCGCAGGACGCCATGCTGAAGATCTGGGAAGAGATCGCCACCTGCTCGGTACCGGGCAAGACCATGACGATCCTCTACGCACTCGGTTGGACGCAGCACTCGATCGGCGCGCAGATCATTCGCAGCGCGGCGATGGTCCAGTTGCTGCTGGGCAACGTCGGCATGCCGGGTGGTGGGGTCAACGCCTTGCGCGGCCACTCCAACATCCAAGGCCTGACCGACCTCGGCCTGCTGTCCAACTCGCTGCCGGGTTACCTGACCCTGCCCGGCGATGCCGAACAGGACTACGCCGCCTACATCGACAAGCGCGCCTCCAAGCCACTGCGCCCGGGCCAGCTGTCGTACTGGCAGAACTACGGCAAGTTCCACGTCAGCCTGATGAAGGCCTGGTACGGCGCCAACGCCACGGCAGAAAACAACTGGGGCTACGACTGGCTGCCCAAGCTCGACGTGCCAGCCTACGACGTGCTGCGCATGTTCGAGATGATGGGCCAGGGCAAGGTCAACGGCTACATGTGCCAGGGCTTCAACCCGATTGCCGCGCTGCCGGACAAGAACCGTGTCACCGCGGCCCTGGGCAAGCTCAAGTGGCTGGTGATCATGGACCCGCTGGCCACCGAGACTTCGGAGTTCTGGCGCAATGCCGGGCCGTTCAACGACGTCGACACGGCCAATATCCAGACCGAAGTGATCCGCCTGCCCACCACCTGCTTCGCCGAGGAAGACGGTTCGCTGGTCAACAGCAGCCGCTGGCTGCAGTGGCACTGGAAGGGCGCCGACGGCCCAGGCGAGACCCGCACCGACGTGCAGATCATGAGCGAGCTGTTCCTGCGCCTGCGCCAACGCTACCAGGCCGAGGGCGGCGCCTACCCGGACGCGCTGATGAACATCAGCTGGCCATACAAGATCCCCGCAGAGCCATCCCCGGAGGAATTGGCCAGGGAAATGAACGGCTGGGCAGTGACCGACGTCACCGACCCGACCGGCGCAGTGATCAAGGCCGGCCAGCAGCTGGCCGGTTTCGGCCAGTTGAAGGACGACGGCAGCACCGCGTCCGGCTGCTGGATCTTCGCCGGCTGCTGGACCGAGCAGGGCAACCAGATGGCTCGCCGCGACAATAGCGACCCGTACGGCATGCACCAGGTGCAGAACTGGGCCTGGGCCTGGCCAGCCAACCGCCGCATCCTCTACAACCGTGCCTCCAGCGACCCGCAAGGCAAGCCGTGGGACGCCGAGAAGAAGCGCCTGGTATGGTGGAACGGCAAGGCCTGGACCGGTACCGACGTGCCCGACTTCAAGGTCGACTCGCCGCCCGAGGCCGGCATGAACCCGTTCATCATGAACCCCGAGGGCGTGGCGCGGTTCTTCGCCATCGACAAGATGGCCGAGGGGCCGTTCCCCGAGCACTACGAGCCGTTCGAGACGCCGATCGGTATCAACCCGCTGCATCCGCAGAACAAGAAGGCCACCAGCAACCCGGCCGGGCGTATCTTCGATTCGGTGTGGGACACCCTCGGCAAGCACGAGGAGTTCCCGTACGCGGCGACCACCTACCGGCTGACCGAGCACTTCCACTTCTGGAGCAAGCATTGCCGGCTCAACGCCATCGCCCAGCCCGAGCAGTTCGTCGAGATTGGCGAGGTGCTGGCCAACGAGAAGGGCATCAAGGCCGGCGACCGGGTGCGGGTGTCGAGCAAGCGCGGGCATATCGAGGCGGTGGCGGTGGTGACCAAGCGGATTCGCCCGCTCAAGGTCAACAACCAGACCGTGCACCAGATCGGCATCCCGTTGCACTGGGGCTTCACCGGTACCACCCGGCACGGCTACCTGACCAACACCCTGGTGCCGTTCCTCGGTGACGGCAACACGCAGACGCCGGAGTCCAAGTCGTTCCTCGTCAAAGTGGAGAAACTCTGATGGCCAGCCAAGACATCATCGCCCGCTCGGCCACCACCACCGTACCGCCTTCGGTACGCCAGCAGCAGGAAGTCGCCAAGCTGATCGACACCACCAAGTGCATCGGCTGCAAGGCCTGCCAGGTGGCGTGTTCGGAGTGGAACGAACTGCGTGACGAGGTCGGCCACAACCACGGCACCTACGACAACCCCCAGGACCTCACCGCCGAGACCTGGACCCTGATGCGTTTCACCGAGCACGAGCGCGACGACGGCAACCTGGAGTGGCTGATCCGCAAGGACGGCTGCATGCATTGCGCCGAGCCAGGGTGCCTGAAGGCCTGCCCGAGCCCGGGCGCGATCATCAAGCACGCCAACGGCATCGTCGATTTCAACCAGGACCACTGCATCGGCTGCGGTTACTGCATCACTGGCTGCCCGTTCAACATCCCGCGGATCTCGCAGAAGGACCACAAGGCGTACAAGTGCACCCTGTGTTCCGACCGGGTGACCGTGGGCCTGGAACCGGCCTGTGTGAAAACCTGCCCGACCGGGGCGATCGTGTTCGGCAGCAAGGACGAGATGAAGGTGCATGCCGCCGAGCGCATCGTCGACCTGCAGTCGCGGGGCTACGACAAGGCCGGGTTGTATGACCCGGACGGCGTCGGCGGTACCCATGTGATGTATGTGCTGCACCATGCCGACACGCCGAAGCTGTACGCCGGCCTGCCGGACCAGCCGGTGATCAGCCCGCTGGTAGGGTTGTGGAAGGGCATTACCAAGCCGCTGGCGCTGTTGGCCATGGGCGCGGCGGTGCTGGCCGGGTTCTTCCACTATGTGCGGGTCGGGCCACAGCGCGTGGAGGAGGACGAGCACCCGGCACCGCCCGACGAAAGCGTGCATCAGGTGGACCCGTCGGTGCATGTCTATGACCCGACCAGGCCCGGTGGCCAGGAGGAGCAGCGACCATGAACGACAACAAACCCATCCTGCGCTACAACGCCAACGAACGCAGCAACCACTGGGTCGTCGCGATCCTGTTCGTCCTCGCCGGGCTGTCCGGGCTGGCGCTGTTCCATCCAGCGCTGTTCTGGCTCAGCCATTTGTTCGGCGGCGGGCCATGGACGCGTATCCTACACCCGTTCCTGGGCATGGCCATGTTCGTGTTCTTCCTCGGCCTGGTGCTGCGCTTCTGGCGCGCGAACTTCATCACCGCCAACGATCGCCTATGGCTGCGTCGTATCGATCGGGTCATGCTGAACAAGGAGGACGGCGTACCGCCGATCGGCAAATACAACGCCGGCCAGAAACTGCTGTTCTGGACCCTGCTGGTGTGCATGCTGATCCTGTTGCTCAGCGGCGTGGTGATCTGGCGTGCCTGGTTCAGCCAGTACTTCGACATAGGCGCCATTCGCCTGGCCACCTTGCTCCATGCCCTGGCGGCGTTCGTGCTGATCCTCAGTATCATCGTGCACATCTACGCCGGCATCTGGATCAAGGGCTCGGTCGGCGCCATGCTGCATGGCTGGGTCAGCCGCGCCTGGGCGCGCAAGCACCATGAGTTGTGGTACCGCGAAGTGACCGGCGACAAGACCCCGGGCAGTCACGGACGGAAAGAAGGATGAGCGCTTGAGCACGATACTCGAACCCGGGCAGATCGAAGCGTCGGCGGTGATGCCGCCGTTTCTGCATCTGCCCCCTGGCAACCTGTTCGAGCTGCGCGCCGCGCGCCTGGAACAGCTGGCCGAGGGCAATGCCCTTGGCGATTACCTGAAGCTGGCGGCCCGGTTGTGCCGCATTCAGCAGCAGCTTGTGGATAACCCACCCGGCGATATGCCGGTGGCCGAGCAGCGTCAGCGCCTGTGCATCAGTCATGGGTTGCCGCCGCTGGCGGCTGACAGCCTGGTGCGCGAAGGTCCGTGGCTGGCCTGGTTGCAGGCCTTGCTTGGCCACTTTGACGCGGACACCAGCGGTCCGTTGGGGGAGGCGCTGCAAGCCCTGCGCAGCAGTGGCGACGATCAACGCAAGGGCTGGGGTATCGCCTTGCTTGCCGGCCAGTACGATGCCGTGCCTGCGGCGTTGGTGCCATTTCTCGGCGCCGCGTTGCAGGCGGCCTGGGGCAGCTGGCTGCTGGCACTGCCCGCGCCCGAACTCAAGCCTGCCGGCAGCCTGGCGCAGTGCCCGGCCTGTGGTTCACCAGCAATGGCCGGGGTGGTGCGCAACCGTGGCAAGCACAATGGCCTGCGCTACCTGGCCTGTTCGCTGTGTGCCTGTGAATGGCATGTGGTGCGGGTCAAGTGCGTGTATTGCGAGTCGAGCAAGGACTTGCGCTACACCAGCCTCGACGACGATCGCCATGCCCCGGGCAAGGCGCCGTTGCGGGCCGAGTGCTGCCCCGCGTGCAAAAGCTACCTGAAGCACAACTACCTGGAAAACGACGCGGCCGCCGAGCCCCTGGCCGACGACCTGGCCAGCCTGGCGCTGGATATGCGCCTGGACGAGGAGGGCTTCCATCGGTTGGCACCGAACCTGATGCTCGCGCCCGGGTAGTGGGTGAGTGTCTACACTGTAAGACCGAGTCGCCTTCTTCGCGGGTAAACCCGCTCCCACAGGTACCGCGCAAGCCTCAAAAACTGCGCGGGCCTTGTGGGAGCGGGTTTACCCGCGAAGAGGCCAGTACAGACAACGGAATAGTCCAAGGTAGTACCGCATGTCCTCCAGCCTAGCCAGCGACACCCCACGCCTGCCCTCCATTGACACCCTTTTGCGCCACACAGCCTGCCTCCCGCTGATCGACCGCCACGGCCGCGACGCCGTGCTGGCTACCCTGCGCCAACTGCTCGACGACCTGCGTGACCCCGCCCGCGATGGCCAGCTCAGCGCCGCCGAACTCGCCGCCGAGGTCCTGCTGGGCCGCGCCGGCGAACGCCTGGCCCATCAGCAGCGCAGCCAGGTCCGCCGCGTCTTCAACCTCACCGGCACCGTGCTGCACACCAACCTTGGCCGCGCCTTGCTGCCGGAGGAAGCCGTCGAGGCCATGCAGACCGCCGCCCGTTACCCGCTCAACCTGGAATTCGACCTGGCCACCGGCAAGCGCGGCGACCGCGACGACCTGATCGAAGGCCTGATCCGCGAGCTGACCGGCGCCGAAGCCGTCACCGTGGTCAACAACAATGCCGCCGCCGTGCTGCTGGCGCTGAACAGCCTGGGCGCGCGCAAGGAGGGCATCATCTCCCGCGGCGAACTGATCGAGATCGGCGGTGCCTTCCGTATCCCCGACATCATGGCCCGCGCCGGCGTGAAGCTGCACGAGGTCGGCACCACCAACCGCACCCACGCCCGCGATTACGAGGCCGCCATCAATCCGCGCACCGGCTTGCTGATGCGTGTGCATTGCAGTAACTACAGCATTCAGGGCTTCACCACCCAGGTCGCCACCGCCGAGCTGGCGCGCATCGCCCACCAACATGACTTGCCGTTGCTTGAAGACCTGGGCAGCGGCAGCCTGCTCGACCTGACTCGCTGGGGCCTGCCTGCCGAGCCGACCGTGCGCCAGGCCCTCGCCGATGGCGCCGATATCGTCACCTTCAGTGGCGACAAGCTGCTGGGCGGGCCGCAAGCCGGGATCATCGTCGGTCGCAAGGCGCTGATCGCGAGGATCAAGAAGAACCCGCTCAAGCGTGCCCTGCGTGTCGACAAGATCACCCTCGCGGCCCTCGAAGCGGTGCTGGCGCTGTACCGCAACCCCGACCGCCTGGCCGAACGCCTGCCCAGCCTGCGCCTGCTGACCCGCAACCCGGCCGAGATCCAGGCCCAGGCCGAACGCCTGGCCCCTGAGCTGAAAGCCTGCCTCGGTGAGCCATGGCAGGTCAGCGTGGAACCGGCACTGGGCATGATCGGCAGTGGCAGCCAGCCGGTAGCGCGCCTGCCGAGTGCGGCACTGTGCCTGCGCCCGCAGGTGTCGAAAAAGCTGCGCGGGCGCAGCCTGCATGTGCTGGAGCGGGCCTTGCGTGATCTGCCGGTGCCGGTGCTCGGCCGTATCGACGACGACGCCCTGTGGCTGGACCTGCGCCAGCTGGATGACGAAGCCCAGTGGCTGGCACAGTTGCCTGCCCTGCAGTTGGGGCCGGTGCAGTGATCGTAGGAACCGCCGGCCACATCGACCATGGCAAGACCGCATTGCTGCAGGCACTGACCGGCCAGGCCGGGGACCAGCGCCAGGAAGAGCGCGCCCGTGGCATGACCATCGATCTCGGCTACCGCTATGCGGCGCTGTCCGAGGGGGCAGCGTTGACCGGCTTCATCGATGTGCCGGGCCATGAGCGCTTCATTCACAACATGCTGGCTGGTGCCCATGGCATCGACCTGGTGCTGCTGGTGGTGGCTGCCGACGATGGGGTGATGCCGCAAACCCGCGAGCACCTGGCCATCATCGAACTGCTGGGCATTCCCCAGGCCCTGGTGGCGATCAGCAAATGCGACCGGGTCGAGCCGGCGCGCCTGGCCGAAGTGCAGGCGCAGGTCGATGCATTGCTGGCGCCGGGGCCGTATGCCGGGGCGCGGCAATTTCCGCTGTCGAGCGTCACCGGCGAAGGCGTCGATGCCCTGCGCCAGGCCCTGCTGGCGGCGCAACAGCATGTGCGCCAGCGCAGCACCCGCGGTGGTTTCCGCTTGGCCGTCGACCGTGCCTTCGCCGTTACCGGTGCGGGTGTGGTGGTGACCGGCACCGCGCTGGCCGGGCGAGTCAGTGCTGGCGAGACCTTGTTGTTGGGCAAGGCTGGCAAGCCGGTGCGGGTACGCGGCCTGCATGCACAGAACCAGGCCGCACTGGTCGCCCAAGCGGGCCAGCGGGTGGCACTGAACATCGCTGCCGAACGCCTGGCGGTAGAGCATCTGCATCGTGGTGACTGGCTGGTACCCGAGTGGCTGCATGCGCCCAGCATGCGGGTCGATATCGAGCTGAACCTGTTGCCGGGCGAAACCCGCACCTTCGAACATTTCAGTGCCGTGCACGTGCACCTCGGTACCCAGGATGTCACCGCCCGGGTGGCGTTGCTCGAAGGAGAAACCCTGGTGGCGGGCCAGCGTATGTTCGCCCAACTGCTGCTCAACGCGCCGCTGCAAGCCGTGCATGGCGACCGCCTGGTGCTGCGCGACCAGCGCGCCCAGCGCACCCTGGGCGGTGGCAGGGTGCTCGACCCGTTCGCGCCAAGCCGTCAGCGCCGCAGCGAACAGCGCCTGCGGCAGCTACAGGTGCTGCGCGATGCCGAGGACCTGGAGCACGCTCTACCGGCACTGCTCGCCAGCGCCCCGGGAGGTATCGACCCGCAGCGTCTCGAACGGCAGTTCAACCGCCTGCGCGATACCTGGCAGTTGCCGGGCAATGCACGGGTGGTAGCCACCCGGCAGGGCCAATTGCTGTTTGCCAGCGACCAGTGGCAGGCGCTCAAGCGCCTGGTGCTGGGGCAGTTGGCGCTGTTCCACGAGCAGGAGCCCGACCAGTTGGGCCCGGACCGTGATCGGCTGCGCCGTTTTGCCGCGTTGCCGCTGGAACGGCCCGCTTTCGTCAGCCTGGTGGAAGAACTGCTCGATGAGGGCGCCATCGCCAGCAGCGGCCCCTGGCTGCACCTGCCGGAGCACAAGGTGCAGCTGAGCGAAGCCGACAGTGCCTTGTGGGCCCGCTTGCAGCCCAGGTTGCTGGCGGGGCAATACGATCCGCCGTGGGTCAGGACACTGGCGAGCGAGGAAAATTGTGCTGAAGCCGATGTGCGCCTGTTGCTGCGCAAGCTGGCCCGGCTGGGCCTGGTGCACCAGGTGGTGCGCGACCTGTTCTACCCCGAGGCGACGCTACGGCGCATGGCAGAGCTGCTGCTGGGGCAGGCCAGGGAAACGCCGATAGTGCAGGTTGCCGCGTTTCGCGATATGTTGGGCATCGGTCGTAAACGCAGTGTGCAGATTCTGGAGTATTTCGACCGCATTGGCCTGACCCGGAGGGTGGCCGATCAGCGTCACATTCGCGCCGACAGCGCCCTGGCCCAACAGCAGGCCAGGCACTGAGTTCAAGGAAGGCAATCGCGCCCGGTGGCGCGGCCGGGCTTCAAACCCGGTTGGGGACGGCAGCCGTTCCCGGGCAGGTTCGACTCCCGCTGCCTTCCGCCATTTTCCGTTGCCTGTCGGGGCCCTTTAGCGGCTAAACCCGCTCCCCACACAGATCCAGCGCGAACCACTGTTCGGCTGCATCCACGTCCAACCCCGCGCCCAGCAGCGCCAGCATCTTGCCTAGCGCTGCCTCGCGGGTCATGCCGCCACCGCTGACCAGCCCGGCCCCGCGCAAGCGGTTACCGGCCGCATAGGTATCGAACACCACCGAGCCCTCTGGGCACTGGCTAATCGCGGCCAGCAATACGCCCCGCTGGCGCGCCGCGCTCAGCACATCCAGCAGTGCCTGGTCGTCCGACGGCCCGGTACCACTGCCATAGCACTCCAGCAGCAAGCCTTGCACGCCACTGTCCAGCACGGCTTGCAGATGGCAGGCCTGCAAGCCCGGGAACACCGGCACTACGGCCAGGTTGACCGGTTGCCGCGGGTGCCGGTAGCCCAGCTCGGCGGGAATCGCCGCCGCCCGCTCGCCGTCGCGATGACGCGGCAGCGCGGCAAAGGCGTCGAAGGCCTCGCTGCGCAGCTTCGATGCCCGGCAACCATGCAACAACTGGCCGTGGAAGTACAACTGCACGCCATCCTGCAGGCCGTGTTCGAACTGGCGCAGCGCACCACACAGGTTATCCCAGGCATCGCTGCCAGCCGCACCTGCCGGCAGCATGGAGCCGGTCAGCAGCACCGGCACCGGCAGGCCCAGCAACAGGAACGACAAGGCAGCAGCACTGTAGGCCAGGCTGTCGGTGCCGTGCAGTACCAGTACACCGTCATGGCCAGCGTCCACGGCTGCGACGATGGCATCGCGCATCGCCAGCCAGTTGTGCTGTTGCATGTTGGCGCTGTCGAGCAGCGGGTTCATTTCCCGCAGGGCCCAATTTACCTTCGGCGCATCGGCCATCAAGGCGAAATGCTCGCGCATCCGCGCTTCGAAACCACCTGCCGGCGCCAGGCCTTCGGGGGTTTCGAGCATGCCGATGGTGCCCCCGGTATAAAGTACGAGGAGATTCTTTACTGCACGCATGGAAAGTATCCGTAGCAGTGAGCGGAAAAAGAAAAGCCGCCCGCGGATGGGGCGGCTTGGCAAGCCAGAATATCAGCGCTGGGTTTGCGCTTGGCCAACTGCTTTGTCAGTGGCGCTTTCCACCTGCGGATTGGCAGGCCAGGCGTTGCGGTCCAGGTCGAGGTCGGCGAATTTGGCCGAATCGAACACCGGCTGGTCGACACCCGCCTTGCGCTGGTCGTCGTAGTCGCGCATGACTCGCAGGCCGACCTTGAACAGCAGGGCCAGGGCCACCAGGTTGACGAACGCCAGGCAGGTCATGGTGATGTCGGCGAAAGCGAACACGGTCGACAGGTCTTGCAGCGAACCCCATACCACCAGCGCCAGCACCAGGCCGCGGAACACCATCAGCACCACGCGGTTGCGGCTGAGGAACTGCAGGCTGTTCTCGCCCAGGTAGTAGTTGTAGAGGATGCAGGTGAAGACGAACAGCGACAGCGCAACGCTGACGAACACGCGGCCCCAGTCACCGACCACGGCGGCCAGCGAGTTCTGGGTCAGGACGATGCCGTCACCTTCGAAGCCTGGGGTGTAGAAGCCCGACAGCAGGATCAGCAGGGCGGTGCAGGTGCAGATCACGAAAGTGTCGAGGAACACGCTGAAGGCCTGGACCACGCCCTGGGCACCCGGGTGTTTCACGGCAGCCACGGCGGCGACGTTCGGCGCACTGCCCAGGCCTGCTTCGTTGGCGAACACGCCACGTTTCACGCCCATGACAATGGCGCTGCCGAGCAGGCCGCCAAACGCTGGGTCGAGGCCGAAGGCGCTCTTGAAGATGGTTTCCAGCATGGCTGGCACGTGCTCGATCTGGGTGCCGATCACGTACAGGGTCACGCCGATGTAGGCCAGGGTCTTGACCGGTACCAGCAGGTCCGACACTGCGGCAATGCGCTTGATGCCGCCGATGAAGGTGATGGCCAGCAGCACGGCGAGGACGATGCCGGTGTGCTTGGGGTCGAAGGCGAAGGCGTTCTGCAGCGAGTGGGTCACGGTGTACGACTGCAGGCCGATGAAGGCGAAGCCGTAGGTGACCAGCAGCAGGATCGAGAACACGATGGCCATGCTTTTCAGCTTCAGGCCGTGCTGGATGTAGTAGGCCGGGCCGCCACGGTACAGGCCGTCGCCGTCGGCGCGCTTGTAGACCTGGGCCAGGGTGCATTCGAAGAAGCTGCTGGACATGCCTACCAGTGCGGTAACCCACATCCAGAACACCGCGCCTGGGCCACCCAGGGTCACGGCAATACCGACACCGGCGATGTTACCGGCGCCTACACGGCCGGCCAGGCTCAGCATCAGGGCCTGGAACGAGCTCAGCTGGCCTGCCTGGCCACGCAGCGATTCTTTGAACACACTGAACATGTGAGCGAAGTGGCGGAACTGGACGAACCGGGAACGGATGGTGAAGTAGCTACCCAGCCCCACGATCAGCACGATGAGCAGTTTCCCCGAGAGGAAATCGTTGAGTACTTCGAGCATTTGAAAATGACCTCGATTCTTATTGTTCGTGTGGAAAGACCAGCGGACGGCAGGCGCACCGCTATTCGTTGGCGCGCATGGTTGGCCATGACAAGAGCGGTTACAATTTCGCGGGTTGCTCCAAATTGGTGCGACTTGCTGCTACACTGGCGTCATTCGCGTCACCTGGGTTCCGTGTCATGAGCGATAATTTCGCTACCAACCTCAAATTCGCCTGTAGTCATTACCGCTCTATCTCCGAAGTTTGCCGCCAGCTCTCGATCAATCGCGCCCAGTTCAACAAGTACCTGAGTGGGCAGAGCCGTCCGACCGCTTTCAACCTCAAGCGCATCGGTGATTTTTTTGGCGTCGAGGAATACGAACTGAATTTGCCACCCGAGCAGTTCAGCCAGTTGATCAGTGCCCGCGTTCCCGCTCTGGTCGAGCCATCCGGCGACCCGATCAGCGAGCTGTTCCGCCCGTTGCACGACCATGGCGGCAATCTTTCGCGTTATTGCGGCTATTACCTGGAGTATTCCAACTGCATGTCGGTCCCGGGCACTGTCCTGGTGTCGCTGGTGCACCTGTGGGAAGAGCGTGGGCGCTTCCTGTTCGAGCGTGAGGAGCGCCAGGAGCGCTCCAGCACCATCGACCACCATGCCGAGGTGCGTTGCCGTTACCTGGGCGCGGCGTTCCAGCTGCAGGACCGGATGTTCCTGGTCGACTACGAGTCGCTGACCTTCAATGAGATGAGTCACACCATCCTCATCCCCAGTTTCAAAAGCCGCATCACTCGCCTTAACGGCCTGAAGGCGGGCGTATCCAGCGGTGACCGGCGCAACCCAGCATGCACCCGGGTGGTTTGGGAGTACCTGGGTGAGCAGATCAATCGCGCCAGCATCTTCCGCCAGGTGAAACTGTACCAGCCGGATGATCCGCGCATAGATGACGATATACGTGAGCGATTGAGCGAGCGGCCGTTGCGTAACAGTCTGTTCGAGATTGAATAGTAGTAGTGCTGTGCCGGGCTCTTCGCGGGTTGATTCACAGAGATGACACTGTATTTGCAAGAGCGGGTCTGCCCGCGAATGAACTGGTACAGGTCATCCAACAAGACCTGTGGTTGGACTTCCCGTAGCGGAAACCGCAAAATGCCCCTTTCCGTTCATCAACCTCTCCGGATCTGCTGACTCTATGCGTATGCGCCTAATGCTGTTGGGTGGTGGCAATGCCCTCGGGCAAGCGCTGATTCGCCTTGGGGCCGAGGAGGACATCGCTTTCCTGGCGCCGCGCCCGCCCGAGAACGGCTGGACCCCGGCCAGCCTTACCCAGTTGCTCGATGACCATCGCCCCGATGCGCTGGTCAATCTGGCCTACTACTTCGACTGGTTCCAGGCCGAGACGGTCAGCGAGCAACGCCTGGCCCTGCAGGAGCGGGCGGTGGAGCGTTTGGCGGAGCTGTGTCAGCATCACCAGATCACCCTGGTGCAGCCTTCCAGCTACCGGGTATTCGATGGTTCGCGGGCCACGGCCTACAGCGAAAAGGACGAACCGGTGCCGTTGGGCCTGCGCGGCCAGGCACTGTGGCGTATCGAACAGAGCGTGCGTGCGGCTTGCCCGCAACATGTGCTGCTGCGCTTTGGCTGGTTGCTCGATGAAAGCATCGACGGCGCGCTGGGCCGCTTTCTGACCCGTGCCGAACAACCGCAGGAACTGTTGCTGGCCGATGACCGGCGCGGCAACCCGACGCCGGTCGACGATGCCGCCCGGGTCATTCTTTCGGTGCTCAAGCAACTGGATTGCAATGCGCCGCTGTGGGGCACCTACCACTACGCCGGCAACGAGGCGACCACGCCGCTGGCGCTGGGTCAGGCGATCCTCGCCGAGGCCGGCCACTATCGCCAGTTGGCTGTGCAGGCACCGACGCCACAGGCGCATGCCGCGCGGCCGGATGCCAGCGAAGAGCCGCAGCACGCAGTCCTGGCCTGCAAGAAAATCCTTCATACCTTCGGCATCAAACCGCGTGCCTGGCGCGCTGGCTTGCCGCCCCTACTGGACCGGTTCTACCGCCATGGCTGACGCCCCCATCCTGATCACCGGCGGTGCCGGCTTCATTGGCTCCCACCTGTGCGATGCGTTGTTGGACAAAGGCTACGCTGTACGCATTCTCGACGACTTCTCCACTGGCCGGCGCGGCAACCTGCAGGTCGATCACCCGCGGCTGCAGCTGATTGAAGGCGATGTCGCCGATGCCGGGCTGGTCACGCAGGCGGCGGCCGGCTGCAGTGCCGTGGTGCACCTGGCGGCGGTGGCCTCGGTACAGGCCTCGGTCGAAGACCCGGTACGGACCCACCAGAGCAATTTTGTCGGCACCCTCAACGTCTGCGAAGCCATGCGCGTGCACGGCCTGCGCCGGGTATTGTTCGCCTCAAGCGCGGCGGTATATGGCAACAATGGCGAAGGCGAATCGATTGCCGAAGACACCCCCAAGGCACCGTTGACACCCTATGCCGTGGACAAGCTGGCCAGCGAGCAGTACCTGGACTTCTACCGTCGCCAGCATGGCCTGGAGCCGGTGGTGTTCCGCTTCTTCAATATCTTCGGGCCACGTCAGGACCCATCCTCGCCTTACTCCGGAGTAATCAGCATCTTCTCCGAGCGCGCGGTGCAGGGTTTGCCGATCACGGTATTCGGCGACGGCGAGCAGACGCGGGACTTCCTCTACGTGGGTGACCTGGTGCAGGTAATGATGCAGGCGCTGGAGCAGGCGCAGGTCGAGGAGGGGGCGGTGAACATCGGCCTCAACCAGGCCACCTCGCTGAACCAGTTGCTGGCGGCGCTGAAGACGGTGGTCGGTAGCTTGCCGCCAATCAGCTATGCGGCGGCGCGTTCGGGTGATATTCGCCACTCGCGGGCGGATAATCAGCGCTTGCTGGCGCGGTTCGATTTCCCCCAGGCGACGCCGATTGCCGAAGGCCTGGCACGGCTTTTGGGCAAGGGCTGAAACCTTCGCGGCGCTTTGCGCCCCTTGCCTCGCGATGGGCTGCAGAGCAGCCCCCGATAATCACTGATGCTGCACCACGTTGCGCTGGCAATCCTTGGCAGCCAGCACACGTCGACCGTGGGTTCGTGCCTGCAATGTTTCCAGCGCCAGCCCGGTAATACCCTCCACCCACTCCAAACGTGCCTCACCTGGTGCGAACAGAAACCGCTCGCCCTTTCTCGGGCAGTGGGCTGGGGCTTTGCTGGTGAGTTGGGTGTTCGCCCGTTGGGGTTGGGCTGCGGTGTGTGGCCTGGGGATGGCCATCAGCGCGGTCGCGCTGGGGTATTGGCTGTGGCTACGACGGGCGAGGGCGGCCGAAGCCGCCCTGCAGTGTTCAGGTCAGAACTTGTAGCCAAGGCCGACCATGTACACCCATGGGTCGACTTCGACGTCGACCTTGGTCTTGCTGAAGCCCAGAGCGGACGGGCCGTCGACGGTGGCCTTGGTGTCGATGTCGACGTACCAGACCGCGGCGTTGACCAGCAGGTTGTCGGTGAGCATGTAGTCCATGCCCAGCTGACCGGCGATACCGACCGAGTCCTGCAGCTTCAGGTTGCTGAAGCCCTGCTGCTTGCGGGCGCTGCTGAGGTCTTCATCGAAGAACAGGGTGTAGTTGATGCCCACGCCTGCATACGGCTGGAATTTTGAGCTTGGCTCCATCGGGTAGTACTGCAGCGACAGGGTCGGTGGCAGTTGCTTGATGTCTGCCAGCTTGCCATCCAGGCCGCCACCCAGGCCTTTGACGCCGACGGTGTGCTTGAACGGGGTGGCAGCCAGCAGCTCCAGGCCGACGTGGTCGGTGAGCATGTAGGCGAAGGTCAGGCCCAGCTGGGTGTCGCTGTCGAGGGTAGCCTTGGTGCCCGAAACCTTGTTGCCATCGAACTTGAGGTCGCCACTGCTTTCGTTGGGAGCGGTGGTAATGGCGCCGGCGCGCAGGATCATATCGCCTGCCTGATAGGCGTGGGCGGCGGGTGCGGCGAGCGCAAGGGCCACGAGTGAGGCGCCGAGCAAGTTCTTGTTCATGGAAGCTCCCAGAGGACGTGAGTAATCGAGTGGTCCAATGGTACGGATGCGTTTAAACAGAAAGTTTGACCCAGCTCAAAGAAGCGTCGTCACAAACTAGAAACAGTTCTCACTTCAGCTCATAAGCGTATATTTTCTCGGCTTCCATCTGGTAGCCGGCATCCGCCAGTTCGCTGCTGGAGGCTCTAACCTGAAGCTTTCCCTCGATCCAGTAAGGCTGGTAGAGGTCTTCGATGCGCACGCCCATTTCGCTGAAGATATGCACGATCTGGTTCGACGGTGGCGGTGGCACATGGATGCACGCACCGTAGTAGGGGACCAGCAGGAACTCGGTGGTGCGGCCCTCTTCGCTCACCTCCAGCGGCACGATATAGCCGGGCAGCTTGATCTGCTGGCCGTCAAGGCTTTTTACCACCGGCGCGTCAGGAGCCTGCTGGCGCGCCGGAGGCGCCGATTCGGCGGACAGGGCGTTGCCGAGCTGCGACATGTCGTGCAGCGGCGCGAGTTGCGGCGGGATGACCGGTGCGCCTTCGGGGATGAGGGAAGGCCAGTCCAGTTCGCGTGGTTCGGCGGCCCACAGCGGCATTGCTACTGTCAGCAGCAGGATCAGCAGCGTGTGCAGTGCGGGTCTCTTCGCGGGCGTGCCTGCGAAGAAGGCAGTGAAGTTTCGGATCATTACAGGCTCTCACAAATGTATCGACAGGCCATCGGCCAGCGACTGCCGATAGGCCCGCCACGCCGGCACGCTGCCCATCAACAGCGCTGCCCCCAGGATGATAGCCAGCAATGTCCACTCATGAGCACTGGGCAGGGCCAGCGGCAGGTACAAGCCATAGTTGGCCTGCACATAGCCTTGCGCCAGGGCGATACCGGCATACAGCAAGCCAAGCCCGGCGACGATCCCGACCGCTGCCAGCGAGAGCGCTTCCAGAACCAGTAGCCCGGCGATATGCCACGGCCTGGCGCCAACCGAGCGCAAGATCGCCATCTCCCGCCGGCGCTCGTTCAGGCTGGTGAGGATCGCCGTGAGCATGCCGATCAAACCGGTCAGCACGACGAACAGCGACACCACGAACAATGCCTGCTCGGCAGTCCCCATCAGGCTCCACAACTCCTGCAGGGCCACCCCGGGCAGGATCGCCAGCAATGGCTCGCTGCGGTATTCATTGATCTCCCGCTGCAGGCTGAAGGTGGCGATCTTGTTGTTCAGGCCGAGCATGAATGCGGTGATGGCGGCGGGTTGCAGGTCCATCGTGCGCGCCTGCTCAGCGCTGATGCGCCCGGCACCACGGGCCGGCACGCCGTTGTGCCAGTCGATGTGGATGGCCTCCATGCCGCCCAGGCCGATATGCAGGGTACGGTCGACCGGCGTGCCGGTGCGCTTGAGCACGCCAACCACCGTGAACGGTTTGTCGTCGTGCTTGACCAGGCTGACCGCGGCCACACCATGGGCCAGTACCAGCTTGTCGCCGAGCTTGTAGTGCAACGCATCAGCCACTTCGGCACCCAGCACCACCTCGAACGGGTCATCGGCAAACGCGCGGCCCTGGCTGAGCTCCAGGTGCTGGCGACGGCCGTACTGGTAATGGCTGAAGTAGTCGCCGGTGGTGCCCATTACCCGATAGCCACGGTGCGAGTCGCCCAGCGAGATGGGGATGGCCCATTTTACTCGCGGGTCCTTGGCGTAGTGCTGGTAGCTGTCCCAGCGGATGTTGTTGGTGGCGTTGCCGATGCGAAACACCGAGTACAGCAACAGGTTCACCGAACCGGAGCGGGCACCGACGATCAGGTCGGTGCCGCTGATGGTGCTGGCGAAGCTGGCACGCGCCTCGGTACGCACCCGCTCCACGGCCAGCAACAGGCACACCGACAGGGCGATGGCAAAGGCGGTGAGGAACGCGGTGAAGCGGCGGTTGGCCAGGCTGGCCAAGGCAAGGCGAAGCAAGTACATCAGGCCTCCCGGGGCGTGGCGGCACGGTTGAGTTCGGCCAGCGACAGGTGACGGTCGAACAGCGGCGCCAGGCTCTGGTCATGGCTGACGAACAGCAGGCTGGCGCCAGCGGCGCGGCATTCATCGAACAGCAGGCGGATGAAGGCTTCGCGGGTGTCGGCGTCGAGCGCCGAGGTCGGTTCGTCGGCGATCACCAGCTCGGGCTGGCCGATCAGCGCGCGGGCGGCGGCAACCCGTTGCTGCTGGCCGATCGACAGGCTGTCGGCGCGGCGGGTGAGCAACATGCGATCGCCCAGGCCCAGATGGGCCAGTAACGTGCTGGCCGCCTGGTCGACACTGCCATGGCGCTGCTCGGCGCGGACCTTGCGGCTGCGCGAGAAGCGGCAGGGCAGCTCGACGTTCTCACGTACCGAGAGGAACGGCAGCAGGTTGAACTGCTGGAAGATATAGCCAGTGTGGTCAACCCGGAAGCGGTCACGGGCGCCCTGGCCCAGTTGGCCGAGGTCCTGGCCGAGCAAATGGATGCGGCCCTTGGCTGGTACATTCACTCCGCCCAGCAGGCCGAGCAAGGTGGTTTTGCCACTGCCGCTGGGGCCTTTGAGGAACAGGGCCTCGCCAGCGTCCAGTTGGAACGCCGGTATGTCCAGCAGCGCGGGCTGGCCTGGCCAGGCGAACACCAGGTCATGCAGTTGGATCAACGGCTGGCGCATTCAGAACGCGACCGCTGCCTTGGCCGGCGTGGCTTCCGCGCCCTTCTGGCCGTTGGCGCCGATCAGTTGCACGTTGATTTTCTGCGTGGCCGGGAAGGCCTTGAACAGCGGCGCGAGGTCCAGTTGCGCCAGTTTATCCGGGCTGGCGCAGGTCAGTTGGTAGTGGGCGCCGATGTCGCTGTGTGGGTGCTCGTGGTCATGTTCGTCGCCCTCGTCGTCGGCTTTCGGTGCGTCACCGAACAGCGGGCTTTCCAGCTCTTGCTGGTCTTCCTTGCAGCCGGCGGCAGCCGCCAGGCCGAACAGTTTCAGCGGCTGTTCGAGCTGCTGACGCACTGCCGCGACCTTGGCTTTGTCGGCATCGCTGCTGGCAGCGTGTTCGAAACCGACCAGGTTCATGGCCGGGCTGTCCAGCTCCAGTTCAAGGGTATTGCCGTCGAGCACGGCGTTGAGCCTGGCCACGCCGTGCTCGTGGGCGCCAAGGGTGCCATGGGCGTGGTCATGATCATGGCCTTCGTCGTGGGCTTGGGCCACGGCCAGGGGCAGCAAGGCAAAGGGCAGGGCGAGCAGCAGGCGGCGCATGGACGACTCCGGGGCGGCTGAAAAGTGTGGTTATGTTATAACAATTTTTCTGCGCGCTGCCAGCCTGCGTGGCGCAGGTTTCATGTTCGGGTAGCATGGTTGCATTGACCTGGGTTCAAGGAATGCATCATGAGAATTCGTGGACAGATCGGTGACTGGCCGGTAGACCTGACCATCGAGCTGGAGCCGGAAGAGTGGGCGCAACTGCGTCGGCAAGAGGAGCCGGCACTGGCGCAGGCGGCTGCGGCGGCAACGGTGGCACCGTCGCGCCAGGATGATGGGCAATGGACTGCGGCGCGCGATGTGTTGCGCCTGGCGGGGCAGATGAGCGGGCCGGAGTTGCTCGACCGCCTGGAAGGGCTGGCGGGGAGTACGGCAGCGGGGAAACGGCTGCTGGTGCGCTTGCGGCATAGCAGTGAAGTGAAGGTGGAAAGTGGCGTTGATGCGCCGGTTTATCATTGGGTGGGGTGAGGTTTCAGGAAATTGGGGCCGCAAAGCGGCCCCAGCATTCTCAGAACATTGCCGCCGAGAGCTTGCGCCGGTACACGCTGACCAACGGGTGATCGCCACCCAGCAACTCGAATACCTGCAGCATCGCTTTCTGTGGCAAGCCGTTCTCATAACCACGGTTGCGCTGGAACAGCTTCAGCAACCCCTCCAGCGCCGCCTCATACTGCTGGCGCGCCAGTTGCTGCACGCTCAGCTGGTAGGCCGCCTCGTCGTCCTGCGGGTTCTGCGCCAGGCGGCTCTTCAGGTCAGCCACCTCCGGCAGGCTGGCGGCCTGGCGGAGGAAGGTCAACTGGGCCTTGGCACCGGCCAATGCGGCTTTATGCTCGTCAGTCTTGACTGCGTCCAGCACCACCTGGGCTTCACCCAGCTCACCGCGTTCGGCCAGGCAGCGGGCGTACAGGATCAACGCCTCGGCATTGCTGTTGTCCTCCCCGAGAAGTGCCTGCAGCAGCGCCTCGGCTTCGGCAAAGCGGCTTTCGGCGAACAATGCCTTGGCCTGTTCGAGCGGCGAGGCGGTAGGCGCGGCAGGCAGTTGCACGTGCGGCTCGAGCATGGCGCGGATCGCTGACTCCGGCTGGGCACCGGCAAAACCGTCCACCGGCTGGCCATCCTTGAACAGCACCACGGTCGGCAGGCTGCGGATGCCGAACTGGGCAACCACCTGTTGCTCCACGTCGCAGTTGATCTTGGCCAGCAGCAGCTCGCCCTGGTAGCCCTCGGCGATCTTTGCCAGCAACGGCATCAGTGCCTTGCAGGGCGCGCACCACTCGGCCCAGAAGTCGACCAGTACCGGCTTGTGGAAGGAGTTGTCGATCACCAGTTGCTGGAAGGTGGCATCGGTGGCGTCGAAAATGTACGGCGTGTCTTGGCTCATCGCGACTCTCGCAAACTCATGAATGGCACCACTATAAGGTGTCGCGGCTGGCGTGGTACAGGCTGACCCGGCGGAATTCGTGCGGCTCGGCCAGGTCCGGCAGGGTCAGGGCTTCGAGCACCCCCAGCTGCTGGTAGCGCGGGTGGTTGAAGTCGCGGACCCGCGAGTCGGCCACCAGCGCCTGACGGCCGCGGTCGAGGAAGGCGTCCAACAGCGGCAGGTTGGCGCGGTCATACAGTACATCGGCGACCAGGATCAGGTCGAAGCGGTCATCTTCGGCGAAGAAATCGCTGCTGTAACCCAGCTCCACGCCGTTCAGCGCGGCATTCGCCCGGCAGGCATCGAGGGCCAGCGGGTCGAGGTCGCAGGCCACCACCTCCAGCGCACCGGCGCGCGCAGCGGCAATGCCGGCGATACCGGAGCCGGCGCCAAAGTCCAGCACACGCTTGCCAGCCACCCACTGCGGGCGCTCGGCCAGGTAACGGGCCATGGCCAGGCCGCTGGCCCAGCAGAAGCTCCAGTAGGGCGGGTCTTCCAGAATGCGTCGGGTCTCTTCGCTGCTGAAGGCGCGGTCCATGTTCCGATCGTCGATCAGCCACAGCTTCAGGTCGCAGCCGGGCAGCTCGCTGATGGTCAGGCGCGCCTCGCCGATCAGGCTACCGAGCGCCTGTTGCAGGGCAAGCGGCAACACTTATGGCGCCTTCTCGAAACGCAGCGGGCCGGTGGCCTGGGTCTGGGCCTGGGTAATACGCACGGGCGGCAGGTGCAGGATCAGTTGGCCGGAGCGGCTGGCGCGTCCGCGCAACTCGACCCGGGCACCGGCGGGGAAGGCCTCGGGGTTGAAGCGCAGCTGATAGGGCAGGGCTTGGCCAGTGCCGGTCAGGTTGCTGCTGGCCAGCAGGCGCTGTGGGCGGTCACGTTCGTCGATGACCAGCAAGGCCAGTTCGACCTCGGCCCCGGCCGGGATTTCCAGCAAGGTGCCGCTCAGCTCGCGCTGGTAGGCCGGCAGCGGGCCCAGTATTTCGGCCGGCTTGGCCACCCGGGCTGGCGTAGGCGCCGCAGGGGTATCGGGCTTCGGCCTGTCGCTGCCGCAGGCGGCGAGCAAGGCGGCGGCGCACAGCACGACGAGCGCTCGGTAGTGCATGGGGTAGTCCTTCACGGGCAGATTTCCCATGGATGTTAACCCCTTTGGCTTGTCTTGCCAGTGGGATGCGCTACCATGGCCCTCCCTTTTTTTGTTGCCTGCCACCATGCACTGTCCCTTTTGCGGTGCCAACGACACCAAGGTCATCGACTCTCGCCTCGTTGCCGAGGGCGAGCAGGTGCGCCGCCGCCGCGAATGCGTGGCCTGTGGCGAGCGCTTCACCACTTTCGAAACGGCCGAGCTGGTGCTGCCCCGGCTGATCAAGCAGGACGGTACGCGCCAGCCTTTCGACGAAGAAAAACTGCGCGCTGGCATGCAACGGGCACTGGAAAAGCGCCCGGTCAGCGTCGAGCGCCTGGAGGCAGCGCTGGCCCATATCAAGAGCCGCCTGCGCGCTACCGGCGAGCGTGAAGTCAAGTCGCTGGTGGTCGGTGAAATGGTCATGGCCGAGCTGCGCAAGCTCGACGAAGTGGCCTATATCCGTTTTGCCTCGGTTTACCGGCGCTTCCAGGACCTCGACGAGTTCCGCGAAGAAATCGACCGTCTGGCACGCGAGCCGGCCAAAGAGTGACCATGCCCAGCCAGACTGCCATCCTCGATGCCCACTACATGGCCCGCGCGCTGCAGCTGGCGCGCAAGGGCCTGTATACCACCCACCCGAACCCGCGTGTCGGCTGCGTGATCGTGCGCGACGGCGAAGTGGTCGGCGAAGGCTGGCACGTGCGCGCCGGCGAGCCGCATGCCGAAGTGCATGCCTTGCGCCAGGCCGGTGAGCGTGCCCGTGGTGCCTGCGCCTATGTCACCCTGGAGCCGTGCAGCCACCATGGCCGCACGCCGCCGTGCGCCGAAGCGCTGGTCAAGGCCGGCGTGGCGCGAGTGGTGGCCGCCATGCAGGATCCTAACCCGCAGGTGGCGGGGCAAGGCCTGCGGCGCCTGGCCGAGGCCGGCATCGAAGTGGCCAGCGGGGTGCTCGAGGGCGAGGCCCGCGCGCTCAACCCGGGCTTTCTCAAGCGCATGGAGCACGGCCTGCCGTTCGTTCGCGCCAAACTGGCCATGAGCCTGGACGGCCGCACGGCCATGGCCAGCGGTGAAAGCCAATGGATCACCGGCCCGGCCGCCCGGGCTGCCGTGCAGCGCCTGCGCGCCCGCTCCAGCGTGGTACTGACCAGCGCTGCCAGTGTACTGGCCGATAATGCGCGCATGACCGTGCGCGGCGCCGAGCTGGGCCTGGACGCCGAAACCGCCGCCCTGGCGCTCAGCCGTGCGCCGCTGCGCGTGCTGGTCGATGGCCGCCTGCGCCTGCCGCTGGACGCGCCGTTCTTCCAGGCCGGCCCGGCCCTGGTGGTGTGCGCTGTCGCGGATGACCCGCGCTATGCCGCTGCCGGCCACGAACTGCTCAGCCTGCCGGGCAATAATGGCCAGGTCGACCTGCCCGCGCTGCTGCAGGCCCTGGCCGCCCGCGGCGTCAACGAAATCCTGCTGGAAGCCGGTGCCGGCCTGGTTGGTGCCTTTGCCCGGCAGGGCCTGATCGACGAGTACCAGTTGTTCGTCGCCGGCACCTTCCTCGGTTGCCATGCCCGCCCGCTGCTGGACTGGCCGATGGACAAGATGAGCGAAGCGCCGCGGCTGAAAATTACCGGAATGCGCGCAGTGGGCGATGACTGGCGGGTCACGGCCGTCCCCCTGCCGGCGCCCGGCGTATAATGCCCGGCTTGCCCCTGCGCAAACCGTTTTTGAGGAAGACCCAATGTTCACCGGCATCATCGAATCCATCGGCACCATCCGCAGCCTGACCCCCAAGGGTGGCGACGTGCGCGTTTACGTCGAAACCGGCAAGCTCGACCTGGGTGACGTCAAGCTCGGCGACAGCATCGCCGTCAATGGCGTGTGCCTGACGGCCGTCGAACTGCCCGGCGACGGCTTCTGGGCCGACGTCAGCGTCGAAACCCTCAAGCGCACCGCGTTCATCGACCTCAAGAGCGGCAGCAAGGTCAACCTGGAGAAGGCCCTGACCCCCACCACCCGCCTGGGCGGGCACCTGGTCAGCGGCCACGTCGACGGGGTTGGCGAAATCATCTCGCGCAGCGATAACGCCCGCGCCATCCAGTTCCGTGTGCGTGCACCGAAGGAACTGGCCAAGTACATCGCCCACAAGGGTTCGATCACCGTCGACGGCACCAGCCTGACGGTCAACGAGGTCAATGGCGCCGAGTTCGAGCTGACCATTGTCCCGCACACCCTGTCCGAAACCATCATGGCCGACTACCGTGCAGGGCGTCGGGTAAACCTTGAGGTCGACTTGCTGGCCCGTTACCTGGAGCGTTTGCTGCTGGGTGACAAGGCCGCCGAACCGAGCAAGGGCAGTGGCATTACCGAAAGCTTCCTGGCCGCCAACGGCTTCTTGAAATCCTGATTGAGAAGGGGGTGCCGCGTGGCGCTCAACAGCATCGAAGAACTGGTCGAAGACATCCGCCAGGGCAAAATGGTCATCCTCATGGATGACGAAGATCGTGAAAACGAAGGCGACATCATCATGGCCGCCGAGTGCTGCCAGCCTGAGCACATCAACTTCATGGCCAAGCACGCCCGCGGCCTGATCTGCATGCCGATGACCCGCGAGCGTTGCGAAACGCTGAAGCTGCCGCTGATGGCGCCGCGCAACGGCTCCGGCTTCGGCACCAAGTTCACCGTGTCGATCGAAGCCGCCGAAGGCGTCACCACCGGCATTTCCGCCGCCGACCGTGCACGTACCGTGCAGGCCGCCGCCGCCAAGGATGCCAAGGCCGAAGACATCGTCAGCCCTGGCCACATCTTCCCGCTGATGGCCCAGCCCGGCGGCACCCTGGCCCGCGCCGGCCATACCGAGGCGGCCTGCGACCTGGCGCGCATGGCCGGTTTCGAGCCGAGCGGGGTGATCTGCGAGGTGATGAACGACGACGGCACCATGTCGCGCCGCGCCGAGCTGGAAGTGTTTGCCGCCGAACATGGCCTGAAGATCGGCACCATCGCCGACCTGATCCACTACCGCATGATCCACGAGCGCACCGTGCAGCGCGTTTCCGAGCAACTGATCGAGAGCGAGCTGGGCGAATTCAACCTGGTCACCTACCGTGACGCGGTCGAAGGCGACGTGCACATGGCGCTGACCCTGGGCAAGATCTGCGCCGAAGAGCCGACCCTGGTGCGGGTGCACAACATGGACCCGCTGCGCGACCTGCTGCTGGTCAAGCAGCCGGGCCGCTGGAGCCTGCGCGCGGCCATGGCAGCCGTGGCCGAGGCCGGCAGCGGCGTGGTACTGCTGCTGGGCCACCCGCTGGACGGCGACGTGTTGCTGGCACACATCCGCGAAAGCGCCGGCGAAGCGCCGGTCAAGGCGCCGACCACCTACAGCACCGTGGGTGCCGGTTCGCAGATCCTGCGTGACCTGGGTGTGCGCAAGATGCGCCTGATGAGTTCGCCGATGAAATTCAACGCGATATCCGGATTCGATCTGGAAGTTGTAGAATACGTGCCCTCCGAGTGACTTGAGGCGGCATTTGCGCCCTCCAGCTCGAGTCCATACCCCTGTCGAGGCCGCCAGCAAGCGGCCTCGCTCTTGAAGATGAGAATATCGGAATGACCCTGAAGACCATCGAAGGTACCTTCATCGCCCCCAAAGGTCGCTATGCTTTGGTGGTTGGCCGCTTCAACAGCTTCGTTGTCGAAAGCCTGGTAAGCGGTGCCGTTGATGCCCTGGTACGCCACGGTGTCAGCGAAAGCGACATCACCATCATCCGTGCCCCGGGCGCGTTCGAAATCCCGCTGGTGGCACAGAAAGTCGCCCAGCAAGGCGCCTACGACGCGATCATCGCCCTGGGCGCAGTGATCCGTGGCGGTACCCCGCACTTCGAATACGTGGCGGGCGAATGCACCAAGGGCCTGGCCCAGGTGTCCATGGAGTTCGGTGTTCCGGTGGCCTTCGGCGTGCTGACCGTCGACTCCATCGAGCAAGCCATCGAGCGTTCCGGCACCAAGGCCGGTAACAAAGGTGCTGAAGCTGCCCTGTCCGCTCTGGAAATGGTCAGCCTGCTGGCGCAGTTGGAGGCCAAGTGATTAGCGACGAAAGCGATCGTTTCAACCCGCGCGATCCAAAACCTGCGGATGCCGGCAAGCCGTCGAAGAGCGCCAAGCGTCGCGAAGCCCGCAAGCTCGCGACCCAGGCGCTGTACCAGTGGCACATGGCGCAGCATTCGCTGAACGAGATCGAAGCGCAATTCCGGGTCGATAACGATTTTTCCGATGTTGATGGCGCTTATTTCCGCGAGATCCTGCATGGGGTCCCGGCGATCAAGAGCGAAATCGACAGCGCCCTGAAGCCCTGCCTGGACCTGCCACTGGAAGAGCTCGACCCGGTCGAGCTGGCCGTGCTGCGCCTGTCCACCTGGGAGTTCATCAAGCGCGTCGACGTACCGTACCGCGTGGTGATCAACGAGGGTGTCGAGCTGGCCAAGGTCTTCGGTGCCACCGACGGTCACAAGTTCGTCAACGGTGTGCTGGACAAGCTGGCGCCGAACCTGCGCGAAGCAGAAGTCAAGGCGAACAAGCGCTGATCCTGGCGCGGCTAGCCCATGGGTGAGTTCGAACTGATCAACCATTACTTCGCCGCCGCGCCTTGTGCGCAAGGTGGCGAGGGCGTGGCGCTGGGTATCGGCGACGACTGTGCCCTGCTGGACCTTCCCCCTGGCGAGCAACTGGCGGTGTCCACCGACACCCTGGTCGCCGGGGTGCATTTCCCCACGGTTTGCGATCCGCTTCTGCTGGGGCAACGGTCGTTGGCCGTGGCGGCCAGTGACCTGGCGGCCATGGGCGCGACTGCCATAGGCTTCACCCTTGCGTTGACCTTGCCCGACGTCGGCCCCGACTGGCTCGAGGCTTACGCCAACGGCCTGAGCCGCATGGCCCACCGTTGCCGCATGAGCTTGATCGGCGGCGACACCACCCGTGGTCCGTTGAGCATAACCGTTACCGTGTTCGGCCGAGTGCCCGTTGGCCAGGCCTTACGCCGCAGTGGCGCGCGACCAGGCGACCTGCTGTGCGTTGGCGGTGTGCTGGGCAAGGCTGCCGGTGCGTTGCCGCTGGTGCTGGGTGAGCGACAGGCGCCTGCCGAGCAGGCCAAGCCGCTGCTGCGCCATTACTGGGCGCCGATGCCGCAGTTGACCCTCGGCACGTGGCTGCGAGGCCGCGCTACGGCTGCGCTGGACATCTCCGACGGCCTGCTCGCCGATTGTGGCCATATCGCCAAGGCATCCGGTGTCGCCATCGAGGTGAACCTGGCTCAGGTACCAGTGTCTGCTGATGTGGAGGCACTACTTGGTCGCGAGGCCGCGCTGCAGGCGGCGCTTAGCGGAGGCGATGATTACGTGCTGGCCTTTACCCTGCCGCGTGAAGCACTTGCGCCCCTGACGGCTCTGGGTTTCATCGAAGTACATGTCATTGGCCGCGTGGTCGAAGGGCAGGGTGTGACCTTGCGCGACGCGCAGGGCCTGGACATCACCCCCGCGCAACGCGGCTATCAACATTTCAGGGAGACACCGTGACCGATCACCCCAACCAGGTGCCTGCGGAGTTCGTTCCGCCTTCGGTCTGGCGCAACCCGTGGCACTTCATTGCCTTCGGCTTCGGCTCCGGCACCTTGCCCAAGGCCCCGGGTACCTGGGGATCGCTGGTCGCTATCCCGTTCATCCCGCTGTGGCAGATGCTGCCCGACTGGGGCTACTGGCTGCTGCTCGGCGTGAGCATGCTGTTCGGTTTCTGGCTGTGCGGCAAGGTCGCCACTGACCTGCGTGTGCATGACCATGAAGGCATCGTCTGGGACGAAATCGTCGGCATGTGGATAACCCTCTGGCTGGTGCCGGAAGGCTGGCAATGGTTGCTGGCTGGGTTCCTGATGTTCCGCTTCTTCGACATCCTCAAGCCGTGGCCGATCCGCTGGGTCGACCGCCACGTGCACGGGGGTGTCGGGATCATGCTCGACGATATCCTGGCCGGTGTTTTCGCCTGGCTGGGCATGCAGGTGCTGGTGTGGGCGGTTGCCTGATTCAGCGGCTTTTGACGGCACTGCTGCTGGCCATGCTGCTCAGCCTTGCCCCATGGGTAGCGGCTGCCGAAGGCGTACCCAGTCAAATCCACCTGGTCAGCGAGGAGTGGCGCGACTACACCAACGCCGACGGCAGCGGGGTGGCCTGGGATGTGCTGCGCCAGGTATTCGAGCCAGCCGGGGTCAAGGTGGTGACCCAGGCCGTGCCTTATAGCCGTGCGGTCGGGCTGGTCAAACGTGGCGAGGCGGATGCCTGGGTGGGCTCGTACAAGGAAGAGAACGCTGACAACCTGTATCCGCGCTGGCACTTCGACATGGACCACATCTACGCGCTGGGCCTGGCGAGCAAGCCCGTACCTGCCCTGGATAACATCGGTCAGTACCGTCTGGCCTGGGTGCGTGGCTACGACTTCGGCAGCTACCTGCCCAATGTGCAGGATTCTCGCGAAGTGCAGCGCCGCGAAAGCATCCTGCCGATGCTCGAACATGACCGGGTGGACTTCTATATCGATGCGGCTGCCGAAATCGATAACGTGCTTGGCCAGGCTTCCCAGCCTGAGCGTTTCCGCCGCACCCACATCGCCGAACTGCCGCTGTACCTGGCCTTTGCCCGCAACGACCAGGCCAAGGCCCTGCGTGACCTGTTCGACAAGCGCATGGCCGAGCTGGTGCGCAGCGGCGAACTGAAACCGATTTTCGAACGCTGGCAGCAGCCGTATCCGTTCGGTCCGGGTAGCAGGCCGCAATAGCGCCGAAGCAGAGCGGCTCAGCATCATGGCTGCTCTCTGCCAAGCATCGAACTTTTCGATCTTACCCCACGGTATTCAGCCAGCGCACAGCCCTCGACCTGCTGATACAATCGGCCCACGAGAAATTTCCTACTTATTCCAGGAGCACAACGTGCCCGTCGTCTTTGTTGCCGCCTCTAAACTCCCGACTCCCTTCGCGACCTTCACCATGCATGGTTTCCTCGACGAAGCCACCGGGCGTGAGCATGTGGTGCTCAGCCTGGGAGACATCGCGGACGGCCAGCCGGTGCTAGGGCGCCTGCACTCCGAGTGCCTGACCGGCGATGCCCTGTTCAGCCAGCGCTGTGACTGTGGCTCGCAACTGGAAGCGGCGTTGCAGGCCATCGCCCGCGAGGGCCGCGGCGTGCTGCTGTACCTGCGCCAGGAAGGCCGTGGTATCGGCCTGCTGAACAAGATCCGCGCCTATGAACTGCAGGATGGCGGCGCCGATACCGTCGAGGCCAACGAGCGCCTGGGCTTCGCCGCCGACCAGCGCGACTACGCCATGTGCCTGCCGATGCTGGAGCATCTGGGCGTGAAGTCGCTGCGTCTGATGACCAACAACCCGCGCAAGGTCAAAGCCCTGACCGACATGAACATCGTCGTCGCCGAGCGCGTGCCGCTGCACACCGGGCACAACCCGCACAACCGCTACTACCTGGCGACCAAGGCCGGCAAGCTCGGTCACATGCTGGGTAATGAGCACCAGGGCGAGGTGCCCCAGGCGTGACGCGCGCCGAGGTCAAGCGGCGCCTGGCGCTGGCCTGGTGGCAATACCTGGCGGTGGGCCTGGTGCCGCTGCCGGTCATGGCCTGGGCGTTTGGCGGTGGTGATGCGCTGGTGCCGGTGCTGGCCATGCCGTTGTTCATTGGTGGCGCGGCGACCATGTTCCTCAGCCTGCCGCGCTTCGCAGCCTACAAGCGTGCGTTGATTGCCACATCCCGGGTGCTGGGTACTGGCGAAGAGCCTGCCGCCTGGATCGAGTTGGCGCGGGTACGGCGCCTGGCCATGCTGTATGCCTGCTTCCCCGCCTGGGTCGCCGCGCTGTCGGTGCTGGTCGGTCTGGAGGCGGTGCCGCAGATCCTGCTGGCGTTGTCCACCGTGGTGGTGCTCTACCTCTATCGCATTCCGCGCCAGCTCGGCTGACGCCTGCTGCCCGACCCTTGAGGTTGGATCATTTGTCCAACGCCAGGGGCGCAGTTCGACCTGCAGGAGCGGGCTTGCGTCGCGATGGGCCGCAAAGCGGCCCCAGGGATTACAGCCCGAGCCTGGCCATTCGAGCCTTCACCGAAGCCTCGATTCCGGCGGCATCCAGCCCGCATTCAGCCAGCATTTGCGCGGGCTTGGCATGCTCGACATAGATGTCCGGCAGCCCCAGATGCAGCAGCGGTTTCACGACCGCCTCGTTGGCCAGGAACTCGCCCACCGCTGCACCCGCACCGCCCATGATGGCGTTCTCTTCGATGGTCACCAGCAGTTCATGGCTAGCGGCCAGTTCCAGCACCAGCGCCTCGTCCAGCGGCTTGACGAAGCGCATGTCGACCACCGTGGCGTTGATTTGCTCAGCCACTTGCATGGCTTCGGCCAGCTGCACGCCAAACACCAGCAAGGCGACTTTCGCGCCCTGGCGACGCACTACGCCCTTGCCGATCTCCAGCGGTTCCAGGTCACCGCTGATCGGTGCATTGGGGCCGGTACCGCGCGGGTAGCGCACCGCCGCCGGGCCGTTGTACAGGTGGCCGGTGCTGAGCATCTTGCGCAGTTCGTTCTCGTCGCTCGGGGTCATCACCAGCATGCCGGGGATACAGCGCAGGTAGGACAGGTCATAGCTGCCTGCGTGGGTAGGGCCGTCTTCGCCGACCAGGCCGGCGCGGTCAATGGCGAACAGTACGTCGAGGTTCTGCACCGCCACATCGTGGATCAGTTGGTCATAGGCGCGCTGCAGGAAGGTGGAATAGATCGCCACCACCGGCTTGCTGCCCTCGCAAGCCATGCCGGCCGCCAGGGTCACGGCATGCTGTTCGGCAATCGCCACGTCGAAGTAGCGCTCCGGGTAGCGTTCGCTGAAAGCGACCAGGTCGGAACCTTCCTTCATCGCCGGGGTAATGCCCACCAGGCGATTGTCGGCAGCGGCCATGTCGCACAGCCACTGGCCGAACACGGCGGAATACTTGGGGCCGCTGGCTTTTTTCGGCGCTGCGGGCTTGTCCGCCGGTTCCAGCTTGGTAATGGCGTGATAGCCGATCGGGTCGAGTTCGGCCGGGGCGAAGCCCTTGCCCTTCTTGGTGACCACGTGCAGGAACTGCGGGCCCTTGAGGTCACGCATGTTGCGCAGGGTGGCGATCATGGTTGGCAGGTCATGGCCGTCGATCGGGCCGATGTAGTTCCAGCCCAGCTCTTCGAACAGCGTGCCCGGCACCAGCATGCCCTTGGCGTACTCCTCGGTACGGCGGGCGATTTCCCAGGCGCCTGGCAGGCGCGACAGCACTTTCTTGCTGCCTTCGCGCATGCTCGCGTAGGTGCGGCTGGAGAGGATCTTGGCCAGGTAGTTGGACAGACCGCCGACATTGCGCGAAATCGACATGTCGTTGTCGTTGAGGATCACCAGCATGTCGGCGTTGACTTCCTGGGCGTGGTTCAACGCCTCGAAGGCCATGCCGGCTGTCAGCGCGCCATCACCAATCACCGCAATCGATTTGCGAGCGCTGTTTTGCAGGCGAGCGGCAATGGCCATGCCCAGCGCGGCGCTGATCGAGGTGCTGGAATGGCCGACGCCGAAGGTGTCGTACTCGCTCTCGCTGCGGCGTGGGAAGGCGGCGATGCCGTCTTTCTGGCGCAGGCTGAGCATGCGCTTGCGACGCCCGGTGAGGATCTTGTGCGGGTAGGCCTGGTGGCCGACGTCCCACACCAGCCGGTCGTCCGGGGTGTCGAAGACGTAGTGCAGGGCGATGGTCAGCTCGATGACGCCCAGGCCGGCACCAAAATGCCCACCGGTCTGGCCCACGGTGTAGAGCAGTTCCTGGCGCAGTTCGTCGGCCAGGGTCTCCAGGTCGGCTTCGGCCAGCCGGCGCAGGCCGGCAGGCGTGTCAGCGCGGTCGAGCAACGGCGTGACCGGGCGTTCGCGGGGGATCTCTTGAAACGTCGTGGGCATCAGGCGAGTCGTTATAGGTGTGTAAGACGCGGCAGTTTACCCCATTGTAGGAAATACTGCCCATTCAGACGGGTGTCGCATGGGGCCGCGTAGCGGCCCCAGTCAAATCAGTTGCGGCGTTCGACGATGTAGCGCGCCAAGGCCCGCAGCGGCTCGGCTTTTTCGCCAAAACCATCCAGTGCGACCAGCGCCTGGTCGCGCAGTTCGACTGCATAGGCCTTGGCCGCTTCCAGACCCAGCAGCGCCGGGTAGGTCGGCTTGTCGCGGGCGATGTCGGCGCCCTGGCGCTTGCCTAGGGTGGCGGTGTCGCTTTCCACGTCGAGGATGTCGTCCTGCACCTGGAACGCCAGGCCGATGGCCTGGGCATAGGCCTGCAAGGCATCCAGTTGCGTCTGTGCGGCGCGGGCGCTGGCCAGGGCACCCAGGCGCACGCTGGCTTCGATCAGCGCACCGGTCTTGTGCCGGTGCATGAATTCCAGCGCCTGCTGGTCCAGCTTCAGGCCCACCGAGCCGAGGTCGATGGCCTGGCCGCCGACCATGCCTGCCGGGCCGGCGGCCTTGGCCAGCGCCTGGACCATGGCCAGGCGGGTGCTGTCGGCCTGCGGGCTCAGGTGCGGGTCGAGCAGGGCGCTGAAGGCCAGGCTCTGCAAACCGTCGCCGGCAAGGATGGCACAGGCTTCGTCAAATGCCTTGTGAGTGGTTGGCTGGCCCCGGCGCAGGTCGTCGTCGTCCATGGCCGGCAGGTCGTCATGCACCAGCGAGTAGGCGTGGATGAGTTCCACCGCACAGGCCGCGCCGTTGGCCTGTTCAGCCGGGGCCCCCAGGGCTTCGCAGGCGGCATAGACCAGCAATGGGCGCACGCGCTTGCCGCCGTTCATCACGCTGTAGCGCATGGCGGCGTAGAGGCGCTCGAGCTCCCGGGTCGGGGCGACGAACAACGGCTCGAGTGCAGCGTCGACCCGCGCCTGGCAACTGGCCTGGTAGGTGCCGATCATGCTTCCGGCTCCGCGTCGAAGGGCTGGGCGGCCAGCTCGCCATCGCGTTCCAGCAGGATCTGCACCTTCTGCTCGGCCTGGGCCAGGGCGCTCTGGCAATCACGGGTCAGGGCGATGCCTTGTTCGAAGGCGGCCAGCGATTCTTCCAGCGACAATTCGCCGTTCTCCAGGCGCTCGACCAGTGCTTGCAGGTCTGCGAGGGATTGCTCGAAATCGAGGGAGGCTTTTTTGCGGGCCATGGCGACTGTCTCGGTGGCATTCAGAACGGCGCGACACTAGCAGAGCGGGGCGGGGGGAGCAAACTTCAGGGACAAGCAGGTTGCTTGCAAGGCGCATTCACGGGCGCGCCCGCGAATGGCCCCAAGTGACCTGTCAGGCTGGCTCGGCTTCCAGCTCCAGCATCGCTTCACGGTACTGCGCCAGTTCCTCGATGGTCAGCAGCGGCAAATTGTACTGCCGCGCATACACCGCCACCTGCTCGCCGCGGGCCATGCTGCCATCAGGGTTCATCAGCTCGCACAGCACCGCCGCCGGGCGCAGGCCGGCCAGGCGCGCCAGGTCCACCGAACCTTCGGTGTGCCCACGGCGGGTCAGCACCCCGCCGTTGCGCGCACGCAACGGGAAGACATGGCCCGGGCTGACGATATGGCGCTGCTCGGCGGTAGAGCGCAGTGCCGCGCCAATGGTGGTGATGCGGTCCTGGGCGGAAACCCCGGTGGTGATCCCCTCAGCCGCCTCGATGGTGACGGTGAAGCCGGTGCCATGGCGGGCCTGGTTGTTCTGCACCATCGGTGCCAGCTGCAGCTCGTCGACGGTGGCTTCGTCCAGGCACAGGCAGACGATGCCGCTGCAATCGCGAATCATCATGGCCATGGTCTGCAGTGAAATGTTCTCGGCGGCGGCAATGATGTCCGCTTCGTCCTCGCGGTCGTCATCGTCGAGCAGCAGTACAGGGCGCCCGGCCTGGAAGGCGGCGATGGCGGCGGCAACATTGGGGAATTGCAGGTGGTGCTGGGTGGACATGAAACGCTCCTCGTGAATGATCGATGAACGTCTCGGGGCGAACAAAATGCGCGCGCAGGGGCGCCCGGATGGCCCCTGCCTGACGCCTTCTTTCATCCGGACTATGACCGTCGGCTCTGGAGTTGCACCAGATCTGCTGACCCCCGGCATGGCCGGGGCGCTCGCGGGCTCATCTTTCGATTTACCGCCGGTGGGGACTTTCACCCCGCCCTGAAGACCGGCCAAGCATACAGCACATTGCTACCCCGCTGGCAACCCACGGCTCTGCGACCTTTGGCGGTATCATGCCGGCATGGCCTTTCAGGAACAGCCCCATGGACATTCTCCAGGTTGCCGGCGGCAAGCCGGTCAAGTTATGGACCGACGGCGTGCCGGTCGAAGACGACGCCCGTCGGCAATTGCTCAATACGGCCAGGATGCCGTTCATCTTCAAGCACCTGGCGGTGATGCCGGACGTGCACCTGGGCAAAGGTTCGACCATCGGCAGCGTGATCCCCACCGTTGGCGCGATCATCCCCGCGGCGGTAGGGGTAGACATCGGCTGCGGCATGATCGCTGCGCGCACCTCGCTGCACGCCCGCGACCTGCCGGACCATCTGCACGGCCTGCGCAGCGCCATCGAGCAGGCGGTGCCGCATGGCAAGACGTTCGGCAAACGTGACCAGGGTGCCTGGGCCGATGTGCCGGCCCAGGCCGACAAGGCCTGGGGGCGGCTGGCCGAGCGCTTCAAGGCCATTACCGACAAGTACCCGCGCCTGGAGATGACCAATAACCGCCATCACCTGGGCACGCTGGGCGGTGGCAACCACTTCATCGAGGTTTGCCTGGACGAGGCCGACCGTGTCTGGTTCATGCTGCACAGCGGCTCGCGGGGTGTGGGCAATGCCATTGGCAACCTGTTCATCGAACTGGCCCAGGCCGACATGCGCCAGCACCTGGCCAACCTGCCGGACAAGGATCTGGCGTATTTCGAGGAAGGCAGCCGCCATTTCGCCGACTACGTCGAAGCTGTGGAGTGGGCGCAGGACTACGCCCGGCAGAACCGCGAGCTGATGCTGCTGGCGGTGGTCGGTGCAGCCCGCAAGGTGCTGGGCAAACCGTTCGAGGCCAGCCTGGAAGCGGTGAACTGCCACCACAATTATGTGCAGCGCGAGCAGCATTTTGGCCGCGAAGTGCTGGTGACGCGCAAGGGCGCGGTGTCGGCGCAGAAAGGGCAGCTGGGTATCATTCCTGGGTCGATGGGGGCCAGGAGCTTCATCGTGCGTGGGCTGGGTAATGAGGATTCGTTCTGTTCCTGCAGCCATGGCGCCGGCCGGGTGATGAGCCGGACCAAGGCCAAGAGCCGCTTCACCGTGGAGGACCAGCGCCGGGCCACCGCGCATGTGGAATGCCGCAAGGACAAGGAGGTGATTGACGAGATCCCGATGGCCTACAAGGACATCGATGCGGTGATGCGCGCGCAGCAGGAACTGGTGGAGGTGGTGCACACCCTGCGCCAGGTGGTGTGTGTGAAGGGCTGACGGGTATTGCCTGAACTGGCCTCTTCGCGGGCATGCCCGCTCCCACAGGTTCACCACAGGCCTCAAGGCTTGCACAGGACCTGTGGGAGCGGGCAAGCCCGCGAAAGGGCCGGCCCGGAGAGTCGAGAACTATCAGGGAATTCAACAATGACTACCGACGACACCCAGTTCACCGTCGGCAAGACCACCTTCTACCAAGGCGAAAACGGCACCCACCCACTGTTCCGCATCGAGCCCGGCATCCCTTGCAGGGACGCCCGCGAGCAGGCCTCGGAATTGATGGGCTATGTCCGCGAGCTGACCATCACCGGCCTGATGGATGATGCTGAGCTAGGCATGAAGCACTGAGATGGAAGGCCTGGCCTGGATCGAGCGACCTTCAGTTCCCATGGACATGCTCTTTACCATCACGGTGCGTATGTGTCTTCGGAACCGGGTTGCCGGGTGCCGGATGATGCGCTTCTGAACCGCCCATCGCATGGTGGCCTGCGCGCTCAGGCACGTGGTTGCCGTGCTGGCCTTCATGGTTGTGCATTTCGCTTTCGCCACCGCCATGCTGGTGGCCGCTACTGCTCGCTACCAGCGCGTTGTACTGCTGGGGGCCGAGCTTGGGCAACTGGTCGAGGAAGGCCACGATGCCCCAGATATATTCGTCAGCCATGCTTTTGCCCCAGGCCGGCATGCCGGAGGCCTTGATGCCGTGCTTGATGGTCCAGAACGCTGCGGCAGGGTCGCCGCTGATGCCGCTGGTGGCCAGGTTGGGCGGCGAGGGGTACAGCGCCTGGCTGAGCTCGGTTTTCTCCACGCCTGGCGCCAGGTGGCAGCCGATGCACATGGCATTGTAATTACCCGCACCGGTACGGATCAGGGCTTCGTCTTGCAGGTCTGGCACTTCGATGTCGTTGGCACGTACCGCAATGGAACGCTCCCGGGCCATGGCCAGAAAGGCATGCACGGCAGGGAAATGAGGGTCATCGGCGCCGACGTTGACCAGGCCGGAGTAGGCTGCACCCAGCACCGCCGCGCTGGTAACCGCGCCGGCCATAACAAGCGTTGTTATTGTTTTCTTCATGTCAGGCTCTCAAAACCACATGCGGATACCAGCGACGAAACGTGCTTCATCCACATCGCCACCCTCATCCCGGACGAAATCGGCAGTTTTGCCATAGGAGCGGTTCCAGGTGATGCCGATGTAGGGAGCGAACTGGCGGACAATCTCATAGCGCAGGCGCAGTCCGACCTCGGTATTGGCCAGGCCGGAACCTACGCCGCGCTCAGGGTCGTTCTTGCCGTAGAAGTTGGCTTCAGCGGTTGGCTGCAGGATCAGCCGGTTGGTCAGCAGGATGTCGTAGTCGCCTTCCAGGCGAGCAGCAGTCTGGCCGTTCTCGCCAATGAATGCGGTGGCTTCGGCTTCGAAATCATACAGCGCCATGCCCTGAACACCGAATGCCGCCCAGGTCTGGGGCGATTCGGGCTTGAAGTCCTGGCGCACCCCGGCAACCACATCCCACCAGGGGCTGACCGAACGGCCGTATAGCAGCTGCAATTCGGCATCTTCGGTCACGCCGTTGGTGCGTTCGCCTTCGGAGCGGATCCACAGCCGGTTGATATCACCACCTATCCAGCCGGATGCATCCCAGGCCAGCGTGCTGCCTTCGTCCGCATCCTGGTACTCCAGCTGATCCAGCAGCAGGAAGCTGTTGATCGCGCTGTCATGCATCTGATGCCCACCCAATGGCGGAAAGGCTGCCTGGCGGTCCGCATCCGTCAGCACCGGGATCGGGGTACGGCTGGTCGTCGTCGGCGCCTCTGCCGAGCTGTGGTTCATCGTCGAGTGGTCCATGGCGCCATGGTCCATGCCCTGCATGCTGCCGTGGTCCATCGTGCCGTGGTCCATGCCCTGCATGCTGCCATGGTCCATCGTGCTGTGGTCCATGTCTGGCATCGAGTCGTGCGACGAGCCGCTATCCATCGGCATGGCATCGTGCCCCATGGCCGAATGGTCCATTGCCCCGGCGGCGAAGCTGGGCGCAGTGCCCAGCATGCCCAGGGCAACGCCCAATGCCAGCAGCGATGGTCGTGCCAGGCTATTGAGCATCTTTCCCTGCCTTAGCTTTATCGCTGCCATGCGATTCCATCATCTTGCTGTGGTCCATGCCTTGCATCGTGCCATGGTCCATGCCTTGCATGGCGTCATGGTTCATGCCCTGCATGTTGCCGTGATCCATGCCTTGCATGGCGTCATGGTTCATGCCCTTCATGTTGCCGTGATCCATGCCTTGCATGGCGTCATGGTTCATGCCCTTCATGTTGCCGTGATCCATGCCTTTCATGGCGCCGTGGTCCATGCCCTGTGCGCCCTTGGCGTTTTCAGCGTTGGCCGGTTGCCTGGTAGTGTCGCCCGACCACGAGGATGGTGCGTAGACAGCAAACAGGCCTGCCACCGCGGCAGAGAGGAAAAACGCGCTTCGTTTCATCGGTTTGCTCATCTCGGATCTCCAGTTCATTCGTCCACACGGACTTCTCGGAACATGCCCATTTCCATATGGAACAGCAGGTGACAGTGATAGGCCCAACGCCCTAATGCGTCCGCAGTGACGCGATAGCTTCGTTTCGAGCCAGGCGGCATATCGATGGTGTGCTTGCGCACCATGAAGTTGCCGTTCTCATCCTCCAGGTCGCTCCACATGCCATGCAGGTGGATGGGGTGAGTCATCATGGTGTCGTTGACCAGGGTGATGCGCAGGCGCTCGCCATACTTCAGGCGCAGTGGCTCGGCATCGGAAAACTTGATGCCGTCGAAGGACCAGGCGAATTTTTCCATGTGCCCGGTGAGGTGCAGTTCAATTGTGCGGCCTGGCGCGCGGCCGTCCGGGTCAGGGAAAGTGCTGTGGAGGTCCGCATACGTCAGCACGCGGCGGCCATTGCTGCGTAGCCCAATGCCGGGATCGCTCAGCTTTGGCGTCGGCGACATCGTCTGCATGTCGACCAGCGGGTTGTTAGTCTCGGAGTCCGGGTGATGCTGCATGGCCGCGCTTGAGGCGGTCATGTTGCCATGGTCCATGCCGGCCATGCTGCTGTGGTCCATGCCAGCCATGTTTTCGTGGTCCATGCCAGCCATGCTGTCATGGTCCATACCGCCCATACCTCCCATGCCGCCATGGTCCATGCCCATATCGTTCATGGAAATGATGGGACGAGGATCCACGGCTGGCACAGGCGCCTGCAAGCCTTCGCGGACAGCCAGGGTACCCCTGGAGTACCCGGTACGGTCCATGGACTGCGCGAAAATGGTGTACGCCTGCTCGCTTTCAGGCTCGACGATGACGTCGTAGGTTTCGGCAACGGCAATGCGGAACTCGTCGACCGAAACCGGCCTGACGTGCTGCCCGTCTGCCGCGACAACCGTCATTTTCAGGCCGGGAATGCGCACATCGAAATAAGTCATGGCAGAGCCGTTGATGAAGCGCAGGCGGATTTTCTCGCCCGGCTTGAACACGCCTGTCCAGTTGCCGTCCGGGGCCTGGCCATTCATCAGGTAGGTATAGGTGTAGCCGCTCACGTCGGCGAGGTCGGTGGGGCTCATTTTCATCTCGGCCCACATCTTCCGGTCGGCTACAGCAGCAGACCAGCCCATTTCGCTGACGTCGTTGACGAAATCAGCCACCGTGCGCTTGTGGTAGTTGTAATAGTCCGACTGCTTCTTGAGCTTGGACAGCACCCGGGCAGGGTCTTCATCTGTCCAGTCGCTGAGCATCACCACATAGTCCCGGTCGTAGGTGAACGGTTCGGGCTCTTTGGCATCGATGACCAGGGCGCCATATACCCCGACCTGCTCCTGGAAACCGGAATGGCTGTGGTACCAGTAGGTACCATTCTGCTGGACCTTGAACTTGTACTCGTACATGCCGTCGGGGGCGATGCCGTGGAAGCTCAGGCCCGGCACGCCGTCCATGTTCGCCGGCAGGATGATGCCGTGCCAGTGGATGGAGGTGTCCTGCTGCAAACGGTTACGCACACGCAGGGTGACGGTGTCGCCTTCACGCCAGCGCAGAATGGGCCCGGGCACGGAGCCGTTGATGGCCATCGCCGTACGCTTCGCACCGGTAAAATTCACCGGCAGTTCACCGATGTACAGGTCAAAGTCGGTGCCCGTCAGTACATTCGGTTGGCCAGGGCTGGTCACGGCCCAGACCGGCGCGCGCCACATTCCCAACCCGCCAAGCAGTCCGGTAGCGGCCAGGCCTTTGACGAAGGAGCGTCTCGTGGTTTTGCTTTGCATGCCGTTGCGTCCAGTCAGTCGATAATTTTCGATAAAGCACCAACAGACTGCAGGCTAGCCGGCCCGCGCTGTCAACTGGCTGAGCGCTACATTACTTTTTAGTCAGCTTGCGCAGGCGCGGTGTGTGCACGCACAGCCCTGAAGGACGGGGAGGGGATTCAGGAGGGCATTAAAAAGCCGGCTTGTGGCCGGCTTCTCGGGGACGCTTCCGACTAATTTTTGGTAAGCCGCAATCGCCTTAACTGTGTGGCCATCAAGGCCTGAAAGAGATGGCAGATGCCCGTGTGGGATATCGCCGAGCCCTCTGGACCGCGGCATGCGCCGGTCGGGGCTGAATGTGCGGCGTAGCATACAAGGGCGCGCGCGGGATGCCCAGCAAAAAATGGCACAGTTTGTTTCAACCAGGCCGTTGCTGGCGAAAGTGCGACCAGTGGAAGACCCAGCCGAGGATTTCCAGCCCCTGCGCCTGGCGCTGCACGGTGGTGTAGCGTTCGACCGCGTAGCTGCGCCGGTCAAGGCTGTGCAGGTACAGCGTGCCGTGCTGGCCGAGGCTGAGATTGTTCACCCGGAGCGTGCCGTTGTGCAGCAGGGCATAGGTTTCGCCCTCAACCACCTGGGTCATGCCCAGGTCGATGGCAAGGGTGGCCTGCTGCGGCATCAGTGGGGCCATGTTGCCGGCGGGCATGGCCAGGCAGATGGCGTTTTCGGCTTGCACGCCGAGGCTTCTCAGCGCTTTCGCGGGCAGGCACAGGTGCCTGCCGGGCACGGGCGACAGCAGGCCGCTGCGCAATTCGTAGAACGGCAGCCTCAACACCCGGCCACCTCGCGCCGACAGTGGCGTGGGCGGGTTGCCGGGTGCTGGCGCCGGAGAATGGTTGCGCAGGATCGGGTTGAGGTGTTTGGGCCCTTCACCAGTGCGTAACCAGCGACGATGCACGCAGAACAGGTCGGCCAGTTCGTCCAGCCGAGCCAAGGGCACACCGCGCTTGAACCAGTTGTTGACGTGCTGAGGTGTGACGCTGCGCTGGGCGGCGAAATCGGACGGGGTAAGGCCACATTCGTGGAGGAGGGCTTTGAGGCGGTCACCGGATGTGTTCATGGCGGCGAGTGTAGCGGCGCGGTGCCAGCAAGGATATCAACCGGATGTTGACGAGATTTGTGTGAAAACAATGGTTTGTAGGGCGCTGGAGTAGGATTGCGTAGGATTTTTTACTAAGCGGCGCCGCTCCCACAGGCTGCGTCCATAGACCACAGGTCATCCTGCAGCCATAAAAAACCCCGCCGAGGCGGGGTTCTTCGTACCACCGGTATCAGCCCTTGTAGGCAGCCACCGATTTGGTGATCGCGGCACGGGCGGCGTCGGCGCCTTCCCAGCCTTCGATCTTGACCCACTTGCCCTTCTCGAGATCCTTGTAGTTGGCAAAGAAGTGCTCGATCTGCTGGATCAGCAGGGCTGGCAGGTCGGTGTATTCCTTCACGTCGACGTACAGCTGCGACAGCTTGTCGTGAGGAACAGCGATGACCTTGGCGTCGCCGCCGCCGTCGTCGGTCATGTTCAGTACGCCAACCGGACGGGCGCGGATAACCGAACCTGGGGCCACCGGGTAAGGGGTAACGACCAGTACGTCCAGTGGGTCACCGTCGTCAGCCAGGGTGTTCGGGATGAAACCGTAGTTGGCTGGGTAGAACATCGGGGTAGCCATGAAACGGTCGACGAACAGGGTGTCGCTGTCCTTGTCGATCTCGTATTTGATCGGCGCGTGGTTGGCCGGGATCTCGATGGCGACGTAGATGTCGTTCGGCAGGTCTTTGCCCGCCGGAATCTTGCTGTAGCTCATTGGGCAGTGCCCCCGTGTTTGACCAAAAAAGTGGCGGCGATTATAGGCACATTCTGCCAGGGCATGCCACGCCTGGCCTGATGTGCGGCCCCGTCAGGCGTGGCTTGCGTGGTAGTCGGGGTGTTCGGCCTGCAGCCGGCACAGGCGCGCCAGCGGGTCCTGGCGGTAGAACTGTGACAACTGGAGGTAGACCTTTGGATAAGCCTGCTGCAGCAGGTCGGGGGCACTAAAGAAGTATTCGCTGGTGACGGCGAAGAACTCAGCCGGGTTTTCCGCAGCATAAGGGTCGATGGCGGTTTCGGCGTCGGGGTCGTTGTCCAGCTGGCGGTTGAGGTCGTCATAGGCCTGTTGCATGGCGCTTGCCCATTCCTCCACAGGCATGTCGTTGTGCAACGGCGGTAGGCCGTTGGCATCGCCATTGAGCATGTCGAGCTTGTGCGCCAGTTCATGAATGACCAGGTTGTAGGCCTCCCAGCCACCACTGGCCAGCACGCCATTCCAGGCCAGGATCACCGGGCCTTGCTGCCAGGCCTCGCCGCTGTGTTCGCCATCCCATACGTGTTCCACGCCACTGGCATCGCGGTGGCGCTGGGGGCTCTTGAAGTCGTCGGGGTAGAGGATGATCTCGTGGAAGCCCTGGTACCAGTTCAGCTCGCCCAGGTGCAACAGTGGCAACTGCGCCTGGGCCGCCAGCAACAGGCGCTGCTCGTCGTCCAGTTCGACGCCGGGCAGGCAGGTGAGGTGTTTGTCCAGCAGGAACAGGATGCAGGCTTCACGCAGCCAGCGGTCTTCTGCTTCAGTGATGCCGTCCAGCATCGGCAGGCGTGCGCGCACGGCCTGCCATTGCTGGGGGGCAATGGGGTAGCGCGCCAGGGTGCGCTTGCGCCGCCAGGCGCTGAACGACCACATCGGCCAGCTTCAGTGAGCCTTGGCCGTACGGCCCAGGCGGCCACGCAGCAGGCCAAGGACCATCGGCACCAGCGACAGGAGGATGATGCCCACCACCATCAGTGACAGGTGCTGCTTGATGAATGGCACGTTGCCGAAGAAGTAACCCAGGGTCACCAGGCCACCGACCCACAGCAGCGAACCGGCAACGCTGAAGCCGAGGAAGCGCGGGTAATGCATGTGGGCAATGCCGGCAACGAAAGGCGCGAAGGTGCGCAGGATCGGCAGGAAGCGCGCCATGGTCACGGTCTTGCCGCCGTGGCGCTCATAGAAATCGTGGGTGCGCTGCAGGTAGTCGCGGCGGAAGATCTTCGAGTTGGGCTTGTTGAACAGGCGCTCGCCGACCGTGCGGCCGATCACATAGTTGGTGCTGTCGCCGAGGATGGCCGCAGCCATCAGCAGGCCGGCCAGTAGCAACGGGTCCATGCCGCCACCGGCGGCCACGGCGCCAGCGATGAACAGCAGCGAATCGCCAGGCAGGAAGGGCATGACCACCAGCCCGGTTTCGCAGAAGATCACGGTGAAGAGGATGGCGTAGATCCAGGGACCGTAATTGGTGACCAGCAGATCGAGGTAGGCATCGAGATGCAGGATAAGGTCCAGCGGGTTGAAATCCATGTACAGCACCTGTGTTCTTGTGGCGTAGGCTCGGTTACCTGGCGATGGGTAAAATTTCACACATGACAGGTGGGCCATTATACGGCGAAGTGCGGATCATGCCCGGGGAGTTTGTAGCGGGGGGTTACGGCAGGGGTAGTCCCATTCCGGCCTCTTCGCGGGCACGCCCGCTCCTACAGGTACAGCACGGCCTTGGAAAGCGGTGATATCCCTGTGGGAGCGGGCGTGCCCGCGAAAGGGCCTGCACAGTCAATCCTGGTTGATCGGCAGGATATAGCTCTTGAACTCGTTATCCTCACGAAACCCGATGGACTCGTAAGTCTTGTGCGCTACTTCGTTGTCCGCGCTGGTTGACACCCGCATGCGCACGGCGTTGGTTTCCTTGGCCATCTTCTTCGCCTCGCGCATCAGGTGGTCGGCCACCAGCATGCGCCGCGAATCCTCGGCCACATAGATGTCGTTGAGAATCCATACCCGCTTCAGCGACAGCGATGAATAGCTCGGGTATAGCTGGCAGAAGCCCAGCAGCTTGCTGTCGTCGTCATCCGGCAAGGCCAGGTAGATCACCGACTCATCCCGCTTCAGGCGCTTTTCCAGGAAGCTGCGCGAGCTGTCGGGGTAGGGAAGCTGCCCGTAGAACTCACGGTATTTGACGAACATCGGTGTGAGCAGGTCGAGGTGTTGCAGGGTTGCCTTGATGATGCGCATGTGCGGCCCTCAGAGTCCATTAGGGGAAACAGCGGATTGCCAGCAGCTTTCCAGGGCATGCTGCCCAATGCGCGGCGCAAGTGCAATCCGCCTTCGGTTACAGGTTATTTACCCTTTGCCGAGCAGAAAGTTGCCCTTCTGGCCGGCGTCATGTTCACTCTCAAGGCTATGGACTTCGGCTTCGTCCTTCAGATTCACTCCGGAAAGCTGGCGCCGGCAGGCTTCGCGCATCAGGTACAGCAGGCGGTGCGCCGCCATCCCGTAGCTCAGCCCCTCCAGGCGGATGTTGGAAATGCAGTTGCGGTACGCATCGGTCAGGCCAACCTTCGGCGCGTAGGTGAAGTACAGGCCGAGGCTGTCGGGCGAGCTGAGCCCCGGGCGTTCGCCAATCAGCATCACCGTCATGCGTGCACCCAGCAGTTCACCGACCTCGTCGGCCACGGCCACGCGGCCTTGCTGCACCAGGATCACCGGCGCGCTGGTCCAGCCGTCGACGGCGGCCTGCTCCTCGAAACGGGCCAAAAACGGCACGGTGTGGCGGTGCACGGCCAACGCCGACAGGCCGTCAGCCACGACGATGGCCAGGTCGACCCCGCCGGGATTGGCCTGGGCGTGCTGGCGTAGCGCCGCCGCCGAGTCCTCGTTCAGGCGCCGCCCCAGGTCCGGGCGTTGCAGGTATTGGTTGCGGTCGCTGGCGGCGCTGTGCAGCACCAGGCTGTCGCGCCCGCGGTCAGCCAGCTGGGCAGCCAGGCTGGCGTGATCGAACGCCAGGTGCACGGCGTCGCGCGCCTGGGCATGGGCGAACTGGAAGTCCAGCTGCGCCCCGGTTGGCAGGCTGGTGCCGGCACGGCCCAGGGCGATGCGCGCCGGGGTGAGGTTGCGCAGGGCCAGCCAGGGGTTGTCGGGGGTAGGCGTGCGATGGTCCATGGTCATCCCTATGCAAGCTGTGCCAAGGCCTGGCGGAAGGCCGGCGGCAGGTTGTCACCAAAGCGTACCCGGCCATCGGCCTGGGTGAAGATGCCGGTGCGGGCCAGCCATGCCTCGAATTCCGGCCCTGGTTTCAGGCCGAGGGTCTGGCGCGCATACAGCGCATCGTGGAACGAGGTGGTCTGGTAGTTGAGCATGATGTCGTCGGAACCGGGGATGCCCATGATGAAGTTGATCCCGGCCACACCCAGCAAGGTCAGCAGCGTGTCCATGTCGTCCTGGTCGGCTTCGGCGTGGTTGGTGTAGCAGATGTCGCAACCCATCGGCACACCCAGTAGCTTGCCGCAGAAGTGGTCCTCGAGGCCGGCGCGGATGATCTGCTTGCCGTTGTACAGGTATTCCGGGCCGATGAAGCCGACCACGGTGTTGACCAGGAATGGCTTGAAATGGCGCGCCACGGCATAGGCGCGGGTTTCACAGGTTTGCTGGTCGACGCCGTGATGGGCGTTGGCCGACAGCGCGCTGCCCTGGCCGGTTTCGAAATACATCAGGTTCTGCCCGAGTGTGCCGCGTTTCAGCGAAAGGCCCGCTTCGTAGCCTTCCTGCAGCACGTTGAGGTTGATGCCGAAGCCGGCGTTGGCCGCTTCGGTACCGGCGATGGACTGAAACACCAGGTCCAGTGGCACGCCACGGTTGATCGCCTCGATCGATGTGGTCACGTGGGTCAGTACGCAAGCCTGGGTGGGGATGTCGTAGCGCTGGATGATGGCGTCGAGCATCTCCAGCAGCGCGCAGATCGAAGCGATGCTGTCGGTGGCCGGGTTGATGCCGATCATGGCGTCACCGTTGCCGTACAGCAGGCCATCGAGAATACTGGCGGCGATACCGGCCGGCTCGTCGGTCGGGTGGTTGGGCTGCAGCCGGGTCGACAGCCGGCCGCGCAGGCCCATGGTGCCGCGGAAGCGCGTGACCACGCGGATCTTCTGGGCCACCAGCACCAGATCCTGCACACGCATGATCTTCGACACCGCCGCGGCCATTTCCGGCGTCAGCCCGGGCGCCAGGGCGCGCAAGCTGTCCTCGTTGGCTTCATCGCTCAGCAGCCAGTCGCGCAGGCCGCCCACGGTCAGGTGGCTGACGGTGGCAAATGCCTGGGCATCGTGGGTGTCGATGATCAGGCGGGTGACTTCGTCTTCTTCGTAAGGGATCAGTGCTTCATTGAGGAAATGCGTCAGCGGGATATTGGCCAGGGCCATCTGCGCGGCGACCCGTTCGCCGTCGTTGCTGGCGGCCACACCCGCCAGGTAGTCCCCCGAGCGGGCGGGGCTGGCCTTGGCCATCACTTCCTTGAGGCTGTCGAAGCGGTAGACCAGGTGGCCCACCGTGTGTACGAAACTTGCCATACAGACTCTCCAGAGCCGCGGGTCGCCCCGCGGCGGGTGGCGGCGATCAGTGCAGGGCCTCTTCGGCCTTCTGGATCGCGGCGAATTCCTCTTCCGGTGTGCCCGCTACCAGGTGGTGGCGGCTGTACAAAGCAAAGTAGGCAATTAATACCGCATAGATCACTGCGGCGCCAATCACCACCCGTGGGTCGACGAGGAAACCGGCGACCACGGCGATGCAGGCCAGCACCAGGGCTACGCCCGAGGTGACGATGCCACCGGGGGTGCGGTACGGGCGCTCCATCTTCGGCCGGCGGATACGCAGGGTAATGTGCGCGGCCATCATCAGCACATAGGACAGTGTGGCACCGAACACCGCCACCAGGATCAGCAGGTCGCCCTGGCCGGTCAGCGACAGGGCAAAGCCGATGATGCCAGGAATGACCAGGGCCATGACCGGGGCTTTGCTCTTGTTGGTTTCCGACAGTTTGCGCGGCAGGTAACCGGCGCGCGACAGGGCGAAGATCTGCCGGGAATAGGCATAGATGATCGAGAAGAAGCTGGCGATCAGCCCGGCCAGACCGACCAGGTTGACGAAGCCGCCCATCCAGGTGGAGCCGCCATAGGCCTTGGACAAGGCTTCGACCAGCGGGTTACCGGAAGCCTTCAGCGCCTCGGAGCCTGCGCCGCCCGGACCGACCACCAGGATCAGCAAGGCAAAGGCCAGCAGTACCAGCATGGCGCCGATCAGCCCGCGTGGCAGGTCGCGCTTGGGGTTCTTGGTTTCTTCGGCAGCCAGCGGCACGCCTTCGACGGCAAGGAAGAACCAGATGGCATAGGGGATGGCCGCCCACACGCCGACGTAGCCGAACGGCAGGAAGCTACTGGCCCCCACGGCGTCCGTTTGGGCGATGTCGAACAGGTTGGCTGCATCAAAATGGGGCACCATGCCCACCAGGAATACGGCCAGGGCAATGGCGGCGATGGCGGTGATGATGAACATCAGCTTCAGTGCCTCACCCACGCCAAAGATATGAATGCCGATGAACACGATGTAGAACGCCAGGTAGATCATCCAGCCACCGATACCGAACAGCGACTGGCAGTAAGCGCCGATGAACACTGCAATGGCGGCGGGGGCGATGGCGTACTCAATGAGGATCGCCGTGCCGGTCAGGAAGCCGCCCCACGGGCCGAAGGCACTGCGGGCAAAACCATAGCCGCCGCCTGCCGTGGGGATCATCGACGACAGCTCGGCCAGTGAAAAGCACATGCACAGGTACATGGTGGCCATCAACAGGGTTGCGAGGAACATGCCGCCCCAGCCGCCCTGGGCCAGGCCGAAGTTCCAGCCGGCGTAGTCGCCGGAGATGACATAGGCCACGCCCAGGCCGACCAGCAGTACCCAGCCAGCGGCGCCTTTTTTCAGTTCACGTTGCTGGAAATAGTCCGAGCCGACCTTTTCGAAGTCGACGGAAGAACCTGCCGGAGAGCCGGCGGAATGATCGCTTGGCATAGATTCACCTGTTGTTTTTCTTGGTGGCCGGAAGGGTTCCGGGCCGATGGTGATAGGTATTGCAGGAAGCGAGCCAGACCGGTTGGTTACCGCTCTGGGTTTTGTATATGCAGGCCTGGCCTCTTCGCGGGCTTGCCCGCTCCCACAGGGACTGCACAAGTTTCAAGACCGGTGCAATACCTGTGGGAGCGGGCGAGCCCGCGAAGGCCGCGACGCGGTTTAGAAGAAGCCCAACGGATTGATGTCGTAGCTCACCAGCAGGTTCTTGGTCTGCTGATAGTGGTCGAGCATCATCTTGTGCGTCTCACGCCCGACCCCCGACTTCTTGTAGCCACCGAACGCGGCATGCGCCGGGTACAGGTGGTAGCAGTTGGTCCACACCCGGCCTGCCTTGATCCCGCGGCCCACGCGGTAGGCACGGTTGATGTCGCGGGTCCACACGCCGGCGCCCAGGCCGAACTCGGTGTCGTTGGCGATCGCCAGGGCCTCGGCTTCGTCCTTGAACGTGGTGACGCTGACCACCGGCCCGAAGATTTCCTCCTGGAACACGCGCATGCGGTTGTTGCCCTTGAGCAGGGTCGGCTGGATGTAGTAACCAGTGGCCAGCGAGCCTTCCAGTTTTTCCACCTTGCCGCCGGTCAGCAGCTCGGCGCCTTCCTTCTCGGCGATCTCCAGGTACGACAGGATCTTCTCGAACTGCTGCTGCGAGGCCTGGGCACCGACCATGGTGTCGGTGTCCAGCGGGTCGCCACGCTTGATCTGCTGCACCTTCTTCATCACCGCTTCCATGAACTGCGGGTAGATCGACTCCTGGACCAGGGCGCGCGACGGGCAGGTGCACACCTCACCCTGGTTGAAGAAGGCCAGCACCATGCCTTCGGCCGCTTTCTCGATGAAGCTCGGCTCGGCCTGCATGATGTCTTCGAAGTAGATGTTCGGCGACTTGCCGCCCAGCTCCACGGTGGAAGGGATGATGTTCTCGGCGGCGCATTTCATGATGTGTGAACCCACCGGGGTCGAGCCGGTGAAGGCGATCTTGGCGATGCGCTTGCTGGTGGCCAGCGCCTCACCGGCTTCGCGGCCATAGCCCTGCACCACGTTGAGCACGCCTTTTGGCAGCAGGTCGCCGATCAGTTCCAGCAGCACGGTGATGCCCAGCGGGGTCTGCTCGGCCGGCTTGAGCACCACGCAGTTGCCGGCGGCCAGGGCCGGGGCGAGCTTCCAGGCGGCCATCAGGATCGGGAAGTTCCACGGGATGATCTGCCCGACCACGCCCAGTGGCTCGTGAATGTGGTAGGCCACGGTGCCTTCGTTGATTTCGGCGGCGCCGCCTTCCTGGGCACGGATGCAGCCTGCGAAGTAGCGGAAGTGGTCGACCGCCAGCGGGATGTCGGCATTGAGGGTTTCACGGACTGGCTTGCCGTTGTCCCAGGTTTCGGTGATGGCCAGCAGTTCGAGGTTCTGTTCGATACGGTCGGCGATCTTCAGCAGGACATTGGAGCGGTCCTGCACCGAGGTACGGCCCCAGGCGTCGGCTGCCGCATGGGCGGCATCCAGGGCTTTTTCGATGTCTTCGGCAGTGGAGCGGGGGAATTCGGCGATCGGCTGGCCGTTCACCGGCGAGGTGTTGGTGAAGTACTCACCCTTTACCGGAGGAACGAACTCACCACCGATGTAGTTGCCGTAGCGGCTCTTGAAGGAAACCTTCGCGCCTTCGGTACCGGGATGTGCGTAACGCATGGTGTGTCTCCTGGCTATTGTGCTTGTTAGGGAGTTGAAAAGCGTAGAGCAAAGGTTGGGCCAGCGTTGCCAGTGTCAGGCAAATCAATGACTTGGGCCGCTTTTCAGGGCCTGACCAAGCAGCGTTGTGCCAGCGCCGGTACGCGCCGGGGTGACACTTTGTGCCATTTGCGACACGTAACCGGGGGATGCATTGCAAAGGCCACCCGGGTGGAGGATGCTGGCGGGACGCTCCATCTGCGGAGAACTACAACAATGCAGAGCAACCATTTCAGTCGTCATGCCCAGCAAGTCCACACCGTCGCCCATGGCGGGGCCGGGGAAGGCGGTAGCGATCCTTCCATCGCCCGCTCCTGGCTGCGCTGCCTGGAGGACTACCACCTCGACCCGTCGGTGATCGAGGCGCCGGTGGTGCTTGAGCACGGGCGCCTGCTGGAAAGCCGCGAGCGCCTGCGCCAGGTGCTGCAGATTGCCGACCACGAGATGAACAGCCTGCACCAGCAGCTATCCGGAGCCGGCCATGCGGTGCTGCTGACGGATGCGCGCGGGGTCATCCTCAATTGCGTCAGCGCCCCGAGCGAGCGGCGCAGCTTCGAGCGCGCAGGCCTGTGGCTGGGCGCCGACTGGAGCGAAGCGCGCGAAGGCACCAACGGCATTGGCACGTGCCTGGTCGAGCGCCAGGCGCTGACCATTCACCAGAACGAGCACTTCCGCGGTCGCCACACCGGCCTGACCTGCTCGGCCAGCCCGGTGTTCGACCCGCATGGCGAGTTGCTGGCGGTGTTGGACGTGTCTTCGGCACGGCCTGATGTTTCCCGGCAGAGCCAGTTCCACACCATGGCCCTGGTCAACCTGTCGGCAAAGATGATCGAGAGCTGTTATTTCCTGCGTCATTTCGAGCAGCAATGGCTGCTGCGTTTTCACTTGCAGGCGGAATCGGTCGGCCTGTTCAGCGAAGGCCTGCTGGCCTTCGATGGTGACGGGCGCATCTGCGCTGCCAATCAGAGCGCGTTGAACCTGCTGGGCACGGTGCGTGGCGGCGTGCTGGGCAAACCGCTGGAGCGCTTCTTCGCCTGTAGCCACGACGAACTGTTCAGCCGTGCCACGCCCTCCGGCAGCACGGCGTGGCCGCTGCATACCCTGGACGGGCGCCAGGTGTTCGCCAGCCTGCGGGGCCAGGCCCGCGCGCCGGTGTGGTCGGTGCCAGCCGCCCAGCCGCGGCCCGTGCGGGAGGTCGAGCCGCTTATCTGCCTGTTCGACCCGGCCCTGCAGAACGACTTCCGGCGCAGTGTGCGGGTGTTCGAGCGCGACGTGCCATTGCTGCTGCGTGGCGAGACTGGTTGCGGCAAAGAGGCTTTCGCCCAGGCCGTGCACCAGGCCAGCGAGCGGCGCGGCAAACCGTTCGTCGCCATCAACTGCGCGTCGATTCCGGAGAGCCTGATCGAGAGCGAGTTGTTCGGCTATCGCGGCGGCAGTTTTACCGGGGCGCGCAAGGAAGGCATGCGTGGCAAGCTGCTGCTGGCCGACGGTGGCACCTTGCTCCTGGACGAGATTGGCGACATGCCGCTGGCCCTGCAAACCCGCCTGCTGCGGGTACTTGAGGAGCGCCAGGTGGTACCGATCGGCGGCGAACCGCAGGCGGTCGACGTGCGCATCGTCAGTGCTACTCACCGCGACCTGTTGGAGCGGGTGGAGCAGGGCAGTTTCCGCGAGGACCTGTATTACCGCCTGAACGGCCTGGAAGTGGCGTTGCCGGCGGTGCGCGAGCGCAGTGACAAGGCGCAGTTGCTGGACTTCCTGCTGCGCCAGGAAGCGCAGGGGCAGTTGATCGACATCGAGCCCAGGGCGCGGCAGGCGTTGCTCGACTTTGCCTGGCCGGGGAACGTGCGACAGATGCGCAACGTGCTGCGCACCCTCGTAGCGCTTTGCGAAGATGGCCGGATTACCTTCCCGGATCTCCCCGCCATGGTCCGCAACACACCGGCACTTGTAGGAGCGGCCTTGTGTCGCGAAAGGGCCGCAGAGCGGCCCCGGGATTTCAGCAACGCTGCGCAGACTGCAGGGGCTGCGTCGCAGCCCGATCGCGACACAAGGCCGCTGCTGCAAGATGCGGAACGGCAAGCACTCATGGAGACCCTGGAGGCAAAACACTGGCACCTCACCCGTGTCGCCGAGCACTTGGGCATCAGCCGTAATACCTTGTATCGAAAACTGCGCAAACACGGGATCACCAGGGCCGGTTGAGCGAAACATCGTGTGCGATTTTTCTCGCCCTAGGCTACCCTGCCTCGATGTTTTGCGAGGTCGACCATGCATATTCACATTCTCGGTATTTGCGGCACTTTCATGGGCTCGCTGGCGGTGCTGGCCAAGGAACTTGGCCACCGTGTCACCGGCTCTGACGCCAACGTCTATCCCCCGATGAGCACCCAGCTCGAAGCCCAGGGCATCGAGCTGACCCAGGGCTATGACCCGGCCCAACTGGACCCTGCACCGGACCTGGTGGTCATCGGCAATGCCATGTCGCGTGGCAACCCGGCGGTGGAGTACGTGCTGAACAAAGGCCTGCCGTACGTTTCCGGCCCGCAGTGGCTGGCCGACCACGTGCTGCAGGGCCGCTGGGTACTGGCTGTTGCCGGTACCCATGGCAAGACCACCACTAGCAGCATGCTGGCCTGGGTGCTGGAGCACGCCGGCATGAGCCCGGGTTTCCTGATCGGGGGGGTACCGCAGAATTTCTCGGTATCGGCGCGCCTGGGCAATACGCCGTTCTTCGTGGTCGAGGCCGATGAGTACGACAGTGCCTTCTTCGACAAGCGTTCCAAGTTCGTGCATTACCACCCGCGTACCGCGATCCTCAACAACCTGGAATTCGACCACGCGGACATCTTCCCCGACCTGGCTTCGATCGAGCGGCAGTTCCACCACCTGGTACGCACCATTCCCAGCGAAGGCCTGGTGATTCATCCAACCACCGAGCAGGCGCTGGAACGCGTGATCGGCATGGGCTGCTGGACCCCGGTGCAAACCACCGGTGAAGGTGGCCAGTGGCAGGCCCGCCTGCTCAGCCCGGACGGTTCGCGCTTCGAAGTGCTGTTCGAAGGCGAAGCGCAGGGCGTGGTGGACTGGGCGCTGACCGGCCAGCACAACGTCGCCAACGCCCTGGCGACCCTGGCAGCGGCCCGCCATGTCGGCGTGGTGCCGGCCATGGGCATCGAAGGCCTGAGCGCGTTCAAGAGCGTCAAGCGGCGCATGGAAAAGGTCGCCGAGGTGCAAGGCGTGACCATCTACGATGATTTCGCCCATCACCCGACTGCCATCGCCACCACCCTCGACGGCCTGCGCAAGCGTGTTGGCGAGGCCCCGGTCATCGCCGTGATCGAGCCGCGCTCCAATTCGATGAAGCTCGGCGCCCACCGTGATGGCTTGCCGGAAAGCGTCAACGACGCCGACCAGGTGATCTGGTACGCCCCGGCCAACCTCGGCTGGGATCTGGCCGCCACGGCTGCGCAATGCAAAGTGCCGAGCGTGGTGGCCGACAGCCTCGAGGCGATCATCGAGCGGGTCAAGGGCCAGGCGCGCCCGGGCACCCACGTGGTGATCATGAGCAACGGCGGCTTCGGTGGCCTGCACGGCAAGCTGGCCGAGGCATTGCAGTGAGCGGGCCGGAACGCATCACACTGGCCATGACGGGCGCCTCGGGCGCCCAGTATGGCCTGCGCCTGCTCGATTGCCTGGTGCGCGAGGACCGCGAGGTGCACTTCCTGATCTCCAAGGCCGCGCAGCTGGTGATGGCTACCGAGACCGACGTGGTGCTGCCGGCCAAACCCCAGGCCATGCAGGCCTTCCTGACCGAATACACAGGGGCCGCCGACGGGCAGATCCGGGTGTACGGCAAGGAAGACTGGATGTCACCGGTAGCCTCGGGCTCTGGTGCTCCGGCGGCGATGGTGGTGGTACCTTGTTCCACCGGCACCCTGTCGGCGATTGCCACCGGTGCCTGCAACAACCTGATCGAGCGTGCCGCCGACGTTACCCTCAAAGAGCGCCGCCAACTGATCCTGGTGCCGCGCGAAGCGCCGTTCTCCACCATCCACCTGGAGAACATGCTCAAGCTGTCGCAAATGGGTGCGGTGATTCTGCCGGCAGCGCCTGGCTTCTATCACCAGCCGCAGACCATCGATGATCTGGTCGACTTTGTCGTGGCGCGCATTCTCAACCTGCTTAACATTCCCCAGGACATGTTGCCGCGTTGGGGCGAGCACCACTACGGGGTGGATGATTGAAGCGCACATTGTGCGGCTTGCTGGTGCTGGGGCTGCTGAGTGGCTGCGCCACGGTGCGTACGCTGGATGCCAACAAGCCCGGGGCACCGGTGGTGTATGCCGGTACCCGGTTGGACTTGTATGTGATCAATGGCGGCTGTTGCCCGCGCGATCATTACGGGACTGATGCGCCGGCGTATCCGGGGCTGGATTTGCCTGGGAGCATGCTGCTCGACACCCTGTTGCTGCCGTTGTCATTGCTGACCGCAGCGGGTGTGGGCTTCCAGGCCACCGGCGGCCTCTAGGCGCTGTGTGAAAAGCTTCAGGCAACGCGATGGATGGTACCGGCCTTGCCGGTGATCGCGGCTGAGGCCGCTCCTACAAGCGCGGCGTCAAAACTGCGCAGCTGCAGGGTTATTACTTCTTGCCCAGCCTGCGCAATTCATCCGACTCCACAATCCGCACCCCGTCCTCTTCCTCCAGTGCCAGGCGCCACAACGCCCGGGCCAGGGTGCAGGCCTCGATGCCTCGATACTTGCCAGGTATGAACCTGGAAAACGGCGACATCAGTTTTTCCCCGAGTCGCGGCTCGATCCGCTCACCCAGCAGCAACGATGGCCGCACGATGGTCAACTGCGGCCAGTCCTGGGCCTTGAGCGCCTCTTCCATTTCGCCTTTGACCCGGTTGTAGAAGATCGACGATTTCGGGTCGGCCCCCAGCGCACTGACCACCAGCAGATGCCGTGCGCCCATTTCCCGGGCACGCTTGCTGAAGGCCACCACCATGTCCAGGTCCACCGCACGGAAGGCCGATTCGGAGCCGGCCTGCTTCAACGTGGTACCCAGGCAGCAATAGGCGATATCGACGCGCCCGGCCAGTTGCGGAAGGAACACCGCCGGGTCACCCACCGGGTTTTCCAGGTGCGGGTGCTCGGCCAATGGCCGGCGGGTAGGCGCCAGTACGCGGGTGATGGTGGGCTCGTTGAGCAGGCGGTCGAGCAGGTGTTCACCTGTCAGACCCGTGGCACCGGCAAGCAGGACATGCTGAGGCGTCAAATACATGATGTCTCTCCCTTGTTACTCACAAGCTTAGTGGCTGTCGGGCGTTTTCGCCTGTGCCCCCACATTGGCCCGTGCGCTGTTACGCAATGCTTCTTCGGCCTGTTGCCGTCGCAGGTGCTGCCAATGCTCAAGCACTGACGGTGGCGCCCACAGCTGCGGTTCGGAGGCCTCGAAACCTTCCCTTTGTTCTCTTTCGGCAACACTGGCGCGCGCCAGTTCGAACGCCTGTTTCAAGTCATCGGTCTGGTTCAGCGCCTCGGCGAACAGGGCATCGCCGAAGTAGGTGAAATCGGCTTCTTCCGAGCAGCCGAAGGACACCCGATCGGCTCGCGCAGCGGTCATGATGACGGTGCGTTGATCCTTGAGCGAGGCGATGTAGCCCCCTGAATAGCAGGCGGATATGACGATTACCTTGTCGCGGTCTTTCAGCGGTGCCAGGGCGCTGGCCAGTTCGTCGGCGGACAGGTCGGCCAACTGCAGGCGCGGCTGGTCGAGCACCAGCTGGTGGTCCTGGCTGCCGTGGCTGGTGAGGTAGATGAACACCAGGTCTTCGGGGCCGCTGCGCTCGGCCAGGGTGCGGGCGGCGCGGGTGAGGTTCTCGCGGGTGGCCATGGGGCGGCTGGCCATGTGGTCGCGGTGGTTGACCAGGGTTACCTGGCCCCACGCACCAAAGCGCACCTTGAGCATGTTGCTGACGTAGTCGGCCTCGCGAAGGAACACGCTCTGCTGACCATCGCCGGCGACCACCAGGCTGTACAGCTGGATGGGCGGCGTCGAGCGGGATACCTGAGCCAGCGCCTGGTCCAGCAGCCGGCCCTGGTTGAGCAAGGCCAGGTCCAGCGGGTCGGGGAGTAGCTTGCCGTTCTGGTCGCGCACGCGCACGCCGTTGGCCCAGGTGCCGCTCAGTACCTTGCCGCTGGGCAGAATCAGCCGGCCCTGACCATGGTAGGCGTCGTCGAGGAAGCCGCCGATGTACTTGCTGCCATCGGCCAGTTGCAGGCTGCCCTGGCCCGACAGGCGCCAGTCGCTGAAGGTGCCCTTGTAGTGGCTGCCATCGCTGCCCAGCAGTTCGCCTTCGCCGACCAGCACGCCATCCTTGAACTGGCCGATCCACACGTCGCCATCGGCGTTTTCGTAGCGGCCACGACCCTCCAGGCGATTATCCTTGAACTCGCCGATGTACTGTTCGCCGTCGACGCTGTCGTAGGTGCCGCTGCCTTGCAGCTGGCCGTTGACGAAGCGGCCGCTGAACTGGTTGCCGCTGGCATCGCTGCGTACCCCGGCGCCGTTGGGCTTGCCCTTGGCGAACTGGCCTTGGTAGCGGCTGCCGTCGGCCAGCTCCAGTTCGCCGGCGCCTTCGTAGAGGTCGTCCTTGAACTGACCGCGGTAGGTCTGGTCGGCTTGCTTGAGGGTGCCTTCGCCGTCGCGGCGGCCATGGCGGAAGGTGCCAGAATAGTGGCTGCCTGGAGTGGTCAGCTCACCCAGCCCCTGGAACAGCCCGGCAGCGAACTGGCCGCGGTACACCTCGCCGTTCTGGCCGTGCCACTCGCCCTGGCCATGCCACTGGCCATCCTTGAAGCCGCCGGCATACCAGCTGCCGTTGGGGTAGTCGATGCGGCCCTCGCCTTGCAGCAGCCCATCTACCACCTGCCCCCGGTAGCGCCCGCCGTCAGGCAAGCGTGCGTCGGGCGGCAGCAGCGATTCGCCATCGCCACAGGCGGCGAGTAGCAGGACCAGGGAGAAGGGGAGCAGTAGACGCATGGCGAGGACCGGGCAATAGGTCTGCCGAGTATGCCGCAGAATGGGATGCTGAAACAGCGAGCGCCGTGCTGGCGCAGCTCTCGAGCCTGCACTGCATTGAAAATGCTGGCACGGAACCTGGGAGCGGGGACTTTCAGCTTTGCGCAATACCTGTGGGAGCGGCTTTAGCCGCGAACACCGGCGAAGCCGGTGCCAGGCACCGCGTCGTCGGCTTCGCGGGCATGCCCGCTCCCACAGGTCCGTGTTGCCTTTGAGGTGCAATCAGCGCAGGCCCGGCGAAACGATGATCTTCACGTTCTCCTCCTTGTTGTTGACCAACTCCTCGAAGCCCAGCTCGACGATCTGCTCCAGCCCGATCCGCCCGGTCACCAGCGGGCGGATGTCCAGCCTGCCGTCGGCGATGAAGGCAATCACATCAGCGAATTCGCCGTTGTAGGCCAGCGCGCCCAGCACCTGCTTCTCGGTGGACACCAGCTCGAAGAAGTTGAATTCGCTAGGCTCTTCGAAGATGCCCACCATCACGCATTTGCCAGCCTTGCGGATGGTGTCGATAGCCAGCTTGGCAGTGTGCTTGTTGCCGATGCACTCGAAACTCACGTCTGCACCCAGCCCGGCGGTAAGCGCGCGGATCTCCGCCAGGGCGTCGCACTGGCTGGGGTCGAGCACCACGCTGGCGCCGACTTCCTTGGCCTTGGCCTTGCGCGCCGAGGACATTTCCAGGGCGATCACCTGCGCTGCACCGGCCGCCTTGGCGCACATGATGGTGCACAGGCCGATGGTACCGGCGCCGACCACCACCACCGTCTGGCCCAGCAGGCTGCCGGCCTTTTTCACCGCATGCATGCCCACCGCCAGGGGCTCGATCAGCGCCCCGGCTTCGGCCGGGAAACCTGGCGGTAGCCGGTACAGCAAGTTGGCTGGCACGTTGACCCGCTCGGCGAAGGCGCCGTTGTTCATCAGGCCGGTGAAGGCCAGGCGTTCGCAGATGTTGTACATGCCATGAGTACAGTAGTAGCAGGTACCGCAATGCTGGCAGGCGTCCGCAGCCACCGGGTCGCCGACGGCAAAGCCTTGCACGCCTTCGCCCAGCTTGGCGATCTGGCCGCAGAACTCGTGGCCGAGGATGCACTGGCCCTGGATGCCGGTCAGTGGGTGCGGTGCCTCGACCGGGATGAACACCGGGCCGGCGACGTACTCATGCAGGTCGGAGCCGCAGATGCCGCACCAGTCCACCTTGATCTGCACCCAACCGGGTGCGGGGTCGGCCGGCAGGGGAACCTGCTCGACACGGATGTCGTTGCGGCCATGCCAGACGGCTGCGCGCATGTGGGTGTGGCTCAGGTCGTTCATTGTGTTTGTCTCCAGGCTCACGGAAAGGGCTCAGTGCTTGCGCAGGAATGCGAGCAACTGCTGGTTGACCTGTTCGGCCGCCTCCATCTGCACCATGTGGCCGGCGTCAGGCAGCACCAGCACTTCGGCTTCCAGCCCTTCGGCATGGCTGGCCGGGATGATCGCGTCCTTGCCGCCCCACACCACCAGTGCCGGGTGTTGCCCCAGCACCCCGCGCAGGTCGTGGCGCTGCCGGTCACCGTCAGCGAGTGCCGCCACCAGCTGCTGCAGGGCCTGGTCCACCCCCTCCAGGCGCTTGAACTTGAGCATGTCCTCGAGCATCTGGCGGGTGACCAGCGCCGGGTCGGCGAACAGTTGCACCATCTGCGGCTTGAGGGCATTGCGGTTGGCGGCCGCGACGAAGCCTTGCAGGTACTGCCCGTTGATCGTTGCGCCCAGGCCGGCACTGGCCACCAGGCTCAGGCTGGCCACCCGCTGCGGCGCCAGGCGCGCGACGTTCAGGCTGACCGCGCCGCCCATGGAGTGGCCGACCAGGTGCGCCTTGGCGATGTCCAGGTGGTCGAGCAGGGCCAGCACGGTTTCGCTCAGCTCATCCAGGTCGCCGCGCTGCAGTGCCTTGGCCGACTCGCCATGCCCTGGCAGGTCGAGGGCGATCACCCGGCGTTCGGCAGCCAGCGCCGGGTGGTTGAACAGCCAGTTGTTGAGGTCGCCGCCAAAACCGTGCACCAGCACCAGTGGCGTGCCGCCTTCACCCAGCTCGAACCAGCGCAGTTGTCGGCCAGCCACTTCAGCCTTCTGCGGTGCCGGCCCCTGGGCCTGCTCGGCGCCACCGTCGGCGACGAACTCGGCCTGGAAGCGTTGCACCACCGCATCGATCTCGGCTTCCTCGGCTTCGCCTTCCACTACCACCGCCAGCAATGCGCCGACCGGCAGGGTTTCATCGGGCTTGGCCACCTGGCGGCGCAGCACGCCGCTGAACGGGGCTTCGACGCTGCTGCTGATCTTGTCGGTCTCGACGTCCAGCACCTCGTCACCCTTGTTGATCTCGTCGCCTTCCTGCTTGAGCCAGGTGTCTACCCGGCCTTCGGTCATCGACAGGCCCCACTTGGGCATGGTCAGGGTATGGATCTGGCTCATGCGGCACTCCTTGCGGCTTCGATCACTTTGCGCACGGCAGCCTCGATCTTCGCCGCGTCTGGGATGTACAGGTCTTCCAGGGCGTCGGAGAACGGCACAGGCGTGTGCGGTGCGGTAACCATTTCGATCGGCCCCTTGAGGGCGGCGAAGGCCTTCTGCGCGACCAGTGCACTGATGTCGGTGGCCATGGAGCAGCGTGGGTTGGCTTCGTCGATCACCACCAGACGGCCAGTCTTTTCCACGCTTTCCAGAATGCTGTCTTCGTCCAGCGGGCTGGTGGTGCGCAGGTCCAGCACTTCACAGTCGATACCCTGGCGGGCCAGGTTGTTGGCGGCCTCCAGCGCCACGTGCACCATGCGGCCATAGGTGACCAGGGTCACGTCGTCGCCATCGCGCAGGAAATTGGCCTCACCGAACGGTACGGTGTAGACCTCTTCCGGCACCTCGCCCTGCATGCTGTAGAGCAGCTTGTGCTCGCAGAAAATCACCGGGTCGTTGTCACGGATCGCCTGGATCAACAAGCCCTTGGCATCGTATGGCGAAGACGGGCACACCACCTTCAGGCCGGGGATGTGGGTCCACAGCGAGGTGAGCATCTGCGAGTGCTGGGCCGCCGCGCGCAGGCCGGCACCGTACATGGTGCGCATCACCAGCGGGGTGACTGCCTTGCCGCCGAACATGTAGCGGAACTTGGCAGCCTGGTTGAGGATCTGGTCCAGGCAGCAGCCGGCGAAGTCGACGAACATCAGTTCGCATACCGGGCGCAGGCCCTGGGTGGCGGCGCCGACGGCGGCACCGACGTAGCCGATTTCCGATAGCGGCGCGTCGAGCACGCGCCCCGGGAACTGGTGATACAGGCCCTTGGTCACGCCCAGCACGCCACCCCAGGCGTCGTCCTCGCCCGGTGCACCGGCACCACCGGCCACGTCTTCGCCAATGATGAACACGGTGTTGTCACGGCGCATTTCCTGGGCCAGGGCTTCGTTGATGGCCTGCTGGTAGCTGATCTTTCTTGCCATGGTGGTTCTCCTGTTGTTCTTGTAATCCGCAGCTCAGGGGTAGGCGACGTAGACGTTGGTGAGCAGGTCGGCGGGCTGTGGCTTGGGATCGGACTTGGCGCGGCGCACGGCATCTTCGATCAGGTCCTCGACACGGGCGTCGATGGCGTCCAGTTGGGCGGCCGTGAGCAGGCCGGCGCGGGTGGTCTTGTTGCGGAACTGCAGCAGGCAGTCGCGGGACTCGCGCAGGTTCTTCACCTCATCGGGGGCGCGGTAGGTTTGCGCATCGCCCTCGAAGTGGCCGTAGTAGCGGCTGAGCTTGACCTCGATCAGCGATGGGCCTTGCCCGGCACGGGCGCGTTCGATGGCGGCACCGGCAGCCTCGTACACGGCAAAGAAATCGAAGCCGTCGATGGTTACCCCAGGCATGCCGAAGCCGGCAGCGCGATCGGCAATATGGTCGCAGGCCACCGACCAGGTCGAGGCGGTGGCTTCGGCATAGCCATTGTTCTCGGCGACGAAGATGCACGGCAGGTTCATGATCGACGCCAGGTTCATGGCCTCGAACACTGCGCCTTCGTTGGAGGCGCCGTCGCCGAAGAAGGCCACCGACACATCGTCGCGGCCTTTGATCTTGGCTGCCAGCGCTGCCCCGGCTACCAGCGGCGCGCCGGCACCGACAATGCCGTTGGCACCGAGCATGCCTTTTTCCAGGTCGGCGATGTGCATCGAGCCGCCCTTGCCGCCGCACACGCCGGTTTTCTTGCCGTAGATCTCGGCCATCATGCCGTACACGTCCACGCCCTTGGCGATGCAGTGGCCGTGGCCGCGGTGGGTCGAGGCGATGCAATCGCTGTCGCGCAGGTGGGCCATGACCCCGGCGGCGGAAGCCTCTTCACCGGCATACAGGTGCACGAAGCCAGGGATCTCGCCGGTGGCGAACTCGACGTGCAGGCGTTCTTCGAAGGCGCGGATGGTGCGCATCACTTCATAGGCATGCAGCAGTTGTTCGGTACTGAGTTGATTGGACATCTTGTTGTTCTCCGGGGTTGTCTCAACACGGGTTTGCAGGGTGCAGCCGGTGGCCACGGGGCACGGCCAGCAGGTGATGGCGGGCGGCGTGTGCCAGCACGGCCTCGACGTCCACGCTCAATGGGCCTTGGTGGTCGAGGGTGATGGTGGGGCTGTCGTGCTCGGCGAATTCGATCTCGCGCTCGCCGTCCAAAGCCAGGGTGCCGCTGGCCAGGCTCAGGCGATGGGCGACACCGGGTGTCAGGGTGCCGCTGGCGGTGATGCCACAGCCTTGCAGCAGGCCGGGCGCCAAGGGTGCCAGCAGGGCCTGGTCGGCACCGGGGTTCAGGCGGACCCAGGCGCCGTGCGGGTCCTGGCGGGAAACCGGGCACCACAGGCCACACAGCGCCGAGAGGCCGATGGCATGCGGCTCGGCGAAACAGGCGAACACTTCGCTCAGGTCTTCGCTGCGGCTGAGCGCGCGGGCGCCGATGAAACGCTGGGGCGACACCGCAACCTCCACCAGGGCCCATTCGGCAAGCCGTTGTTCGGGCACTTTCACCAGCAGGCGCTTGTTGCGGCGCAGGCCGATGCTGGCGGGCACCCGGCCGCTGGCGAGCAGGCCACCGGCCAGGCCGGCGCTGGTGGCTTCGCGCAGCTCGGGGAACGCATTGTTGGTGCCGGTGGACAAGGTCAGCAGCGGCACGTCCCCGGCTTCGGCGGCGACCGCCTTGTGTGTGCCATCGCCGCCGAGCACGGCGATCATCGCCACGCCGCGTTCGACCATGCGCCGGCTGGCCAGGCGGGTATCGGCAACGGTCTGGGTCAGCGGCAGGTCGAGGATCTCGATGGCTGGCCAGTGCTGGTCAAGGGCGACCGGGCCCTGGCTGGCCTTGAGCACGGCCGCGGCGATGCCGGTCATGTCGCTGGGCAGCAGCACCTGGCCGATGCCGGTGGCACCGAAGGCGGCGAGCAGGCGCTGGATCGCCGATGCCTTGTCGGTGCTCGAATAAAGCCCGGCATTGGCAGTCAGGCGGCGCAGGTCGCGGCCAGAGGCAGGGTTGGCAATGATTCCGACAGTCGGGGCGGGTAGCGGCATGGCGCACCTCGTTTCTTGTTTGCCAGTGCTGGAGCAAGCGCGGTGCCAGTTTTGTTGGCGTTGGCTGGAATGGCCGGACCAGAGCGGTTGCGTTGCGCTCTGGCCGGCGCGCATGACCTCGCTGGCGAGACGCCGGGTACCAGCTGGGGAATGGCCTTGCCGAGACGCTGAGACGCAGCGTCTCAGGCCGTCCGGTAATCACTCAGTGCTTGTCGGGGCATGCCCGGAGGCGCTTAATGGCCGGACAACGATAAAAACAGCAACGAGAACCGGAGGGCCTGAATGCTTGCCGCGAACTCCCGAGCCCATGTCGATTGTGTCAGCAGGGTGCTGAAGAATGCCGATCGTCTGCCGCAGGCGCCGGTGCCACCGCTGATCCTTGATTCATGGCGCCGCTCCATGGAACTGTACCGTCTCGACCCTGGTTCCCAGCAGGGACCGCGTATTCTTTCCCAGAGCCTGCTCAACGAATGTCGCGAACGTGCCGAACTGTTTCTGCGCATCGCCAGCGATGCGGTTGCGCGCCTGCATGAGCGGGTGCGAGGGGCCGATTACTGCGTACTGCTCACCGACGCCCAGGGGCGCACCATCGACTACCGGGTCGAGTCGGCCATCCGCAACGACTGCCGCAAGGCCGGGTTGTACCTGGGCACTTGCTGGTCGGAGGGGGAGGAGGGCACCTGCGGGGTGGCTGCGGTGCTTACCAGCAAGGCGCCGGTCACGGTGCACAAGCGTGACCATTTCCGCGCTGCGTTCATCGGCCTCACCTGCACCGCGGCGCCGGTGTTCGACCCGCAGGGCGAGCTGCTGGGCGTGGTGGATGTGTCGGCCTTGCAGTCGCCGGACGACCGCCGCAGCCAGCACCTGATCCGCCAGTTGGTCGAGCAGACAGCGCGCGAGATCGAAAACGCCTTCTTCATGCACAGTGCCCAGGGCCATTGGCTGATGCGCGCCCATGGCACACCGGGCTATGTGGAAAGCCAGCCCGACTACCTGCTGGCCTGGGATGCCGACGGCCGCCTGCAGGCCATCAACAGCCTGGCGCGCCAGCGCCTGGTGGAGCGCCTGGGGCGTTTGCCCGAGCACATTGGCGAGTTGTTCGACCTCGACCAGCTGCGCCGGGTCAATGGCGCATCTGCCCAGCGCCTGCCAGGGCTGGGCGGGTTGTATGGCCGGGTCAGCGCACCGCAGCAGCGCCAGCGCGCGCAGCCCTTGCGCCAGGCCCAGGACCCCCGCATCGAGCAGCACCTGCGGCTGGCCACGCGGGTCAAGGACTGCAACCTGGCGGTGCTGGTGCAGGGCGAGACCGGGGCCGGCAAAGAGGTGTTCGCCCGCCAGTTGCACCAGCAGAGCCTGCGCTGTGACGGCCCGTTCGTCACCCTCAACTGCGCGGCCATTCCGGAAAGCCTGATCGAGAGCGAACTGTTCGGTTATGTGGCCGGGGCGTTCACCGGGGCCTCCAGCAAAGGCATGCAAGGGCTGTTGCAGCAGGCCGACGGCGGCACCTTGTTCCTCGACGAGATCGGCGACATGCCACTGAACCTGCAGACCCGCCTGTTGCGCGTGCTGGCCGAAGGCGAAGTGGCACCGCTGGGTGCTGCACGGCGTGAGCGGGTGGACATCCAGGTGATCTGCGCGACCCATCGCGACCTGGCGGCGATGGTCCAGGATGGGCGTTTTCGTGAGGACCTCTACTTCCGCCTGGCCAACGCCCGCTTCGAGCTGCCGCCGTTGCGTGAGCGCGAGGATCGGTTGGGGTTGATCCACCAGTTGCTGGCCGAGGAAGCCGCGGCCTGCGGGGTCGAGGTAGTACTGGCGGATGATGCGCTGCAGGCGCTGTTGGTATACCGCTGGCCGGGTAACCTGCGCCAGCTGCGGCAGGTGCTGCGTTATACCTGTGCAGTGAGCGAAGGCGGGCAGGTGCAACTGCAGGATTTGCCGCAAGAGGTGCGGGGCGAGGCGGTCGCTGGCGCTGACAGCGTGGTGTCCTGCCCAGCCCGGCAGCTGTTGCTGGATGCGCTGATCCGCCATCGCTGGAAGCCGGCCGATGCGGCGCGGGCGCTGGGAATCTCCCGGGCGACCTTGTACCGGCGGGTGCATGAGCACCACATCGAGATGCCGCGGATGAAGGGCTAGGGCCTGGGGCTGCCTGCCGGCGATGCGGCCCTTGCAGGCAATAAAAAACCCCGGAACAAGTCCGGGGTTCTGGTGCATCACACTACACGATCACTCCTGGTTGGCCAGTTTGTGCTCGAGGTAGTGAATGTTGACGCCGCCTTTGCAGAAACCTTCATCACGCACCAGGTCGCGGTGCAGCGGGATGTTGGTCTTGATGCCGTCGACGACGATCTCGTCCAGGGCATTGCGCATGCGCGCCATGGCTTCGTCGCGGTCCTTGCCGTAGGTGATCAGCTTGCCGATCAGCGAGTCGTAGTTCGGCGGAACCGAGTAACCGCTGTACAGGTGCGAATCGACGCGCACGCCGTTGCCACCCGGGGCATGGAAGTGCTTCACCTTGCCTGGGCTCGGGATGAACTTCTTCGGGTCTTCGGCGTTGATACGGCATTCCAGTGCGTGGCCACGAATAACCACGTCTTCCTGGCGGAACGACAGCTTGTTGCCAGCGGCGATGCTCAGCATCTCCTTGACGATGTCGATACCGGTCACCATCTCCGACACCGGGTGCTCAACCTGCACACGGGTGTTCATCTCGATGAAGTAGAAGCGGCCGTTCTCGTACAGGAACTCGAAGGTACCCGCACCACGGTAGCCGATCTCGATGCACGCATCGACACAGCGCTTGAACACTTCCTGACGGGCTTTCTCGTCGATGCCCGGGGCTGGTGCTTCTTCCAGTACCTTCTGGTGACGGCGCTGCAGCGAGCAGTCACGGTCGCCCAGGTGTACGGCGTTGCCCTGGCCGTCGGACAGTACCTGCACTTCCACGTGACGTGGGTTGGTCAGGAACTTCTCCAGGTAGACCATCGGGTTGCCGAAGGCAGCACCGGCTTCGGTACGGGTGAGCTTGGCCGAGGCGATCAGGTCCTCTTCCTTGTGCACCACGCGCATGCCGCGACCACCACCGCCACCGGCGGCCTTGATGATCACCGGGTAGCCGACGTCACGGGCAATGGCCAGGGCGACTTCTTCGTCTTCCGGCAGCGGGCCATCGGAGCCCGGTACGGTCGGTACGCCCGACTTGATCATCGCGTCCTTGGCCGAAACCTTGTCGCCCATCAGGCGAATGGTGTCGGCTTTCGGGCCGATGAAGGCGAAACCGGATTTTTCCACCTGCTCGGCGAAGTCGGCGTTTTCCGCCAGGAAGCCGTAGCCCGGGTGGATCGCGGTGGCGCCGGTGACTTCGGCGGCAGCGATGATCGCCGGGATATGCAGGTAGGAATCCTTGGACGATGCAGGGCCGATGCAGACCGACTCGTCTGCCAGGCCCAGGTGCATCAGTTCACGGTCGGCAGTGGAGTGCACGGCGACGGTCTTGATACCCAGCTCTTTGCAGGCACGCAGGATCCGCAGGGCAATTTCCCCGCGGTTGGCGATCAGGACTTTTTCGAGCTTCCCAGACATCGTTGGCTCTCCGCGATTCAAACGATGGTGAACAGCGGCTGGTCGAACTCAACCGGCTGGCCGTCTTCTACCAGGATGGCGTCGATGACACCGCCAACATCGGCTTCGATGTGGTTCATCATCTTCATGGCTTCGACGATGCACAGGGTGTCGCCCTTCTTCACGGTCTGGCCAACTTCAGCGAAGTTCGGCGAGGTTGGCGAAGGCTTGCGGTAGAAGGTACCGACCATCGGCGAGCGGATCACGGTGCCTTTCAGGGCCGGGGCGGCGGCAGCTTCGGCGGCCGGGGCAGCGGCAGCGGCAACCGGGGCAGCGGCAGGCGCAGCGGCTACCGGGGCCGGTGCGAAGTACTGCTGGGCAGCAGGGGTCTTGCTGTGGCGGCTGATACGGACCGACTCTTCGCCTTCCTTGATCTCCAGCTCGTCGATGCCAGACTCTTCCAGCAGCTCGATCAGTTTCTTGACTTTACGGATATCCATTAATCATCAACTCCCAAAGGTTCGGTCAGGGGGCGAAATTACAAAAAACGTATCTGAAACGTTTCTCTCGAACCCTGGCCCACCGAGGCCAGGGTTTTCATCATTTGGGCTGTGCGTTGGCAGCCAGTTGTTCCAGCGCGGACTCCAGGGCCAGGCGGTAACCGCTGGCGCCCAGGCCGCAGATCACCCCTACGGCAACATCGGAAAAGTAGGAGTGATGGCGGAACGGTTCGCGTTTGTGCACGTTGGACAGGTGCACTTCGATGAATGGGATGCTCACCGCAAGCAACGCGTCACGTAATGCAACGCTTGTGTGCGTGAAAGCAGCCGGATTGATCAGGATGAAGTCCACACCCTCGTTGCGTGCGGCGTGAATACGGTCGATCAGTTCGTACTCGGCGTTGCTCTGCAGGTATTGCAGATGGTGGCCTGCGGCGCGGGCACGTTGCTCCAGGTCCTGGTTGATCTGGGCCAGGGTCACGGCGCCGTAGTGGCCAGGCTCGCGGGTGCCGAGCAGGTTGAGGTTGGGGCCGTGGAGCACCAGTAGCGTTGCCATCTGCGATTCCTTGGATTTGTAGGGCAATTCGACACAGCGCGGCGAGTGTGCCGTAAAGCGACAGCGAGTGTCCAGTTCCCGGCAATAGGCAGCACGATGTCCGAGATTCGCGCGAAATATGTGACCAGATAATTAAATCCAGTCACCGATTTCCGGTTTTTTCACAGGGCGCGGGAAGTTATAGACCGACTTTGCTGCGTACGCGTGCAAGAATTTGCGCAAACTCACTGGCGTTTAGCTCGCCAATGACCCGATCAGCGGTGATTTCGCTGCCGTTCGCGGCGAAGAACAACAGGGCAGGGGGGCCGAACAACTGGTAGCGGTCGAGCAGTGCGCGTTGCTCGGCGTTGCTCGCGGTGATGTCGAAACGCAGCAACTTGAAGCCGGCCAGTTGTGCTTGTACCTGCGGCGCGGTAAGCACTTCGCGCTCGATCACCTTGCAACTGATGCACCAGTCGGCGTACCAGTCCAGCAGTACCGGTTGGCCGGCGGTCTTGGCCTGGGCCAGGGCCGCGTCCAGTGCAGCCGGGGTGGTAACGGTGTGCCAGCTATCCGCCGCTGTTGCCGGTTTGCTGCCCGCACTCACAAGGGTAGGCGGTGGCAACGGGCGCAGCGGGTCGCCCTGGCCACTGAGGGCGCCGTACCAACAGGCCACGGCATACACCAGCAAGGCCAGGCCGAGCAATTGCGTCAAGCGCTGGCGGGGGGGCTTGACCACGAACTCCAGGGCGCCCAGGAACAGCGCCACCCCGGCGGCCAGGAAACCCACCAGCAGCAAGGTCAGCGGGCCCGGCAGCACTCGGCTGAGCAGGCCGATGGCCAAGACCAGCAGCAGCACGCCGATGGCATTTTTCACCGTGTTCAGCCAGGGGCCGCTTTTCGGCAGCCAGGCTGCACCGCCGGTAGCCACCAGCAGCAGCGGTGCGCCCATGCCCAGGCCCAGGGCGAACAGCTTGAGGGCGCCGCCCAGGGCGTCGCCACTGGCGCTGATGTACAGCAACGCACCGGCCAGCGGGGCTGAAACACACGGCGAAACCAGCAGGCTGGAAAGCACGCCCAGTATCGCCGCGCCCAGCAGCGAGCCACCCCGGGTGTGGTTGGCGACATTATTCAGGCGCTGGTTGAGAGCCTGTGGCAGTTTCAGTTCGAACAGGCCGAACATGGCCAGGGCGAATACCACGAAGAACAGCGCGAAGGGCACCAGCACCCAGGCCGATTGCAGGCGTGCCTGCAGGTTCAGGCCGGCGCCGAACAGGCCCATCAGGGCGCCGAGCGCTGCAAAGCTGGCCGCCATCGGCAGCACATAGGCCAGCGATAGCGCCAGGCCGCGCAAGCCGCCGGCCTGGCCACGCAGCACCACACCGGAGAGGATTGGCAACATTGGCAGCACGCAAGGGGTGAAGGTGAGGCCGACCCCGGCAAGGAAGAACAGCAGCAGCGACTTCCAGCTCCAGCCGTGCTCGGTGCTGGCCGGTGTGCTCGCGCCGGCTTCGCCATCGATGCTCAGGCGTGCGGTTTCCGGTGGGTAGCACAGGCCTTTGTCGGCACAACCCTGGTAGCCCACCAGCAAGGTGAAGGCGCGTGGGTCGTTGCGCGGTAGTTCGATGTCGAGCACGCCGTGATATACCTCGACATCGCCGAAGAATTCATCGTGCTTGGCCTCGCCCTTGGGGATGTTCGGCGTACCCAGGGCGACGTCGGCCGGTTCCGTACGGAACTGGAAGCGGTGGCGGTACAGGTAATAGCCATCGCTGGCGACGAAGCGCAACTTGATGGTTTGCGCATCGGCCTGGATCAGATCGAGCTTGAACGCTTCGTGTACCGGCAGGAAGTCGGCGTTGTTGGACAACGACGCGGCGCCGAGGGTGGCGCTGGGGCGGTTGTCGAGCAGGCCCGTGGCGAAGGCGGGGCTGGCCAGCAGCAGGAACAGCAGGAAAAACAGGCGGCGCATGGCGGACTCGCGAGGTCGAACGTGCCGGGCATGATAGCGGAGTTGGTGCAGGTTGGGGCCATGCTGATGGCGGGGGCGACACATGGCCGCTGGCTGATTTGCTACCTGTGTCGGCCTCTTCGCGGGTAAACCCGCTCCCACCTCGACCGCATAGACCTCAAGCCATACGCTATCCCTGTGGGAGCGGGTTTACCCGCGAAGAGGCCAGTACAGGCCAACCTAGACTCTGAAGGCCCGCACCGCCCGGTTCAGCTCACCGCCCAGGCTCAGCAATTGCTCGCCTTGCTCACGCCCCTCGCCAATGCGTTGCAGGTTGTCTTTACCCAGCGCATGAATGCGTTGGCTGTGGTCGCGAATTTCACTCACTGCGCCACTTTGCTGCGCCGTGACGTCGGCAATCCGCACCGCAGTATCCGCGATGGTGCGGATGGCACTGACGATCTCGTCCAGCGCCCCATCCGCCGCCTGGGCCTGGCTGGCGGTGGCCTCGGCATGTTCGAGCTGCGCACGCATCCCGGCCACCGAGCTTCTGGCGGCCTGCTGCAGGCGGTCGATCAGCGCCTGGATCTCCCCGGTTGCCCCGGTGGTACGCTGTGCCAGCGAGCGCACCTCGTCGGCCACCACGGCGAAACCGCGGCCCATCTCTCCGGCACGTGCGGCTTCGATCGCGGCGTTCAGCGCCAGCAGGTTGGTCTGTTCGGCAATCGAGCGGATCACCGTCAGCACGCCACCAATAGTGGCCGACTCTTCCGCCAGTTGCTCGATCATGCGGGCGTTGCCCTGCACTTCATCGACCAGCGCGCGCAAGCCCGACAGGCTCTGGCCAATCACCGTCTGGCCCTGTTCCACCGCGCGGCCAGCATCGCGGCTGGCATCGGCGGCGGCGCTGGCGTCACCGGCCACCTGCTGGATGGTTGCTTCCAGTTCACCCAGGGCATCGCGAATCTGCCCGGTGTCACCTGCCTGGCGTTCGGCACCGTCATGCAGGGCGGCACTCATGCCGGCAAGGGCATGGCTGCTGCCGGCCACCTGTTCGGCGTTGTGGCGGATGGTGCCGACCAGTTCCACCAGGTACTGGCGCAGGCGGTTGAGCGAATCCTGGATGTCGTGAAGTTCGCGGTTGGTCTTGCCCAGGGAGATGGCCTTGGCGAAGTCGCCTTCGGCCCAGCGCGACAGGGCCGGGGCCAGGCCGGTCAGGGTGCGCGCCAGGCGCCGTTGCAAGGTGTCGATCAGCAGCGCGATCAGCAGGATCAGGCCAATCATCAGGCCCTGGATGATGCGCACCTCGGCGGCAATCCTGGCGTGCTGGCTGCGTACCTCGGGCTCCAGCGCCGCAATGGCCTGCTGCACCGCTTGCAGACGCTGACCGGTGCTGGCGGCGAGGGCGGCACGGCGCTCGATCTGCTCGCGGGTGCGTTGCAGTTCGCCCGGATAGCGGCTGAGCAGGTTTTGCAATTCACGCTTCAGGCCAATTGCGATGTCTTCCTGCTGGGCGCTGGCCTGAGTCTCCAGGCCCATCATGGCGGCAAAGTCGTCGGCGCCGGTTTCGGTAGCGCGGGTTACCCCAAGCAGTGGCAGGCTGCCGATGATCTGGGCCTGGGCGCGAACCTGTTGCAGCTCGCGCTCGACTTCGTCGGCCAGTTCCGGGCGACTGCTGCTGACCAGCTTGTCCCGTGCCAGCGAAAGGCGACCGAGGTGCACGGTGGCCTCCAGCAGGGGCTGCAGGTAGCGGTTGGCGTCGGCGCTGGCGCTGTCACGCGCGTAGCCGGCCAATTGTTCGAAGTTGGCCCCCAGCTCCCGCTCGGCCTGCAGCAGCAACGCCTGCGGGTCGCCCGCCAGCTTGCCGGCGGCCAGCAGTTCCTCGGCGGTGAAGGCTTGCAGGCTGTCCAGGCTGGGGCGCAGCTTGCCGGCAAGTGCGTCGGGCCATTCGGCCAGCGCCGCTTGCAGTTGCTGGTTGGCTTCCATGGCCGCAGCGTGGCGCAGGGCATCGCCGCTGGCCAGGTAGGCCTGGATATTGTCGGCTGCCTGGTGCTGGAACTGCTGGGACAGGCCCAGGTAGTGCTCCATCAATTGATAGGGGCGCTCCAGGGCCCGCTGCGACCACCATAAGGTGGCGCCCAGGGCGATACACACGGTTACCAGCAACAGGGTGTTGAAATTGGTCAGCCACTTCAGGCGCATAGCCGCGAGCTTCCTGCGGGAGGGGAGAGTCGGTGGCTGAAGTTATGGCGGTTGTGTGACGGAGTGATGACGAAAGGGGCTGGTGCCAGAGAAAAAAGTGGCACTGTGCCTGTATCTGTATTGCCTGTACTGGCCTCTTCGCGGGCTCGCCCGCGAAGAGGCCAGTACAGGCAATGCGGAACTCAGGGCTCTACACGCACCACACAATTGCGCCCGGCATGCTTGGCCCGGTACAGCGCCTCGTCTGCCGCACTGGCCATGGTCAGTGCATCCAGCCCCTCATCCAGCTGCACCACCCCGGCACTGAAGGTGCACCGTAGATCCTGCGGCTGGGCCGGGTAGAGAATCTCGGCAAAGCGTCGGCGGATTTCGTCCAGCACCCTGTGCGCTGCGTCCAGCGCGGTATTGGGCATGACGATGGCGAATTCCTCACCCCCATAGCGGCCGATGAAGTCGGTCTTGCGCAAGCGCTGCTTGAGGAACAATGCCAGGCTCTTGATCACGCGGTCGCCCATCGGGTGGCCGTGGCGATCGTTGATCTTCTTGAAGTGGTCGATGTCGAGCATGGCGAAGCTCAACGGCTGCAGCTCACGCCGGGCGCGGAAGCTGCAGTCTTCAAGCAATTGCAGGATATGCGTGTGGTTGTACAGCCCGGTCAGGCTGTCGCGCACCATGCGCGCCTTCAGGTGCCTGGCACGGGCGGCCCGGTTGCGCACCGTGGTGATCAGCTGGCGTGAGCGAAACGGCTTGGTCAGGAAATCGTCACCACCTTCACTCATGGCATCCAGCTGTTTGTCCAGGTCATCCTCGGCAGACAGGTAGATGATCGGCACGCTCACATACCGGTCGCTGTGGCGGATGACCTTGGCCAGCTCGGGGCCGGTACAGGCGGGCATGTACAGGTCGAGGATGATCAGGTCGGGCTGGAAGTCGGCCAGCTCGGCCATGGTGCGGATGGGGTCGGTCAGGCTGCGGGTGAGCATGCCGGCACTGGTCAGCACGCGCTCGGTGTGCAACGCCTGGGTGCGCGAATCGTCGATGATCAGCACGCGCAACGGGTCGTGCGGGGTGGCGTTGGTCAGCCGTTCGACCTTTTCCAGCAGGCTGGAGGCTTCCAGGGTGCCGGTGAGGAAGTCCTGCGCCCCGGCGCGCACGGCGGCCAGGCGGGTCGGGGTATCGGTTTCGTGATGGCTGAAGAACAGCAGCGGTATGTGCCGGGCTTGCCCTTGCTGGACCTGGGCCGCCAGCAGCAGGCCTTGGCCGGCGCCGTTGAAGTCGACATCCATGATGATGGCCGAGGGCGGGTATTCCACGATCGAAGCGTGAAACGCCGCAGCGCTGGCCAGCGCCTGCACCACCAGGCCAAAGAATTCCAGTTGCTGGGCCAGGCGCTGAGCACGTTCGTGGTCCTGCAGCAGGATGTACACCGGCTTGCGCATTGGCGGTAGCAGCAGCTGGCCGAGCGGGTCGTACTTGCGCAGGCCGCTACGCGACAGCTGTTGGGCGGGGCACTGCGGGCTCGGCTCGACTGCTTGGCTCATGTCCTGGCTACTTTGTAGGGGTGGGGAGGTGCAGAGGCGATGATGGCTCTATGCTAGCAGTTCTTTTCCGATGCGTGAGTGCTCTGCATCAACAAAGCGGGCAGAACGAATATTCAGTTGCCGACTGATTGGTCGCTTATGCGTAAGGCGGTGTCTGCTTTATAGTGCAGCCATGCGGGCATGCCGTGGCACCCTGATACAGGCCTGTGGTCCAAGCCCCTGAACTGTCGTGACTGAATTAAGGACAAAGCCATGCTGGACTGGAAAAACCGCGAGGCCCAAGCCGAGCCCCGTGAGCGTGTCGATGGCCGTGGCGCCGCCGCCCGTAGCTACCTTGGCGGCCTCTGGAGCCGTGCCCTGGGGACTCTCATCGGGTTGTACCTGCTGGTATGTATCGGCCTGGGCTGGTACTGGAGCCAGGAGCCGGCCCTGTTCCCGGTGCAGCAGAACGCCCAGGCTGCAGCCGAGCGCGCTGGGCAGCAGATGGTGGTGGGCTACACCACGGTCGAAACCCTCAAGACCGTGGCTGGCACCTTGTTGAACAAGCCGGGTGGCTACATTTCCAACGACCGCTTCCCGCCAGGGTTGTGGATGGACAACATGCCCAGCTGGGAGTACGGCGTACTGGTCCAGGTGCGCGATCTGTCTCGTGCCCTGCGCAAGGACTTCGCCCGCTCGCAATCGCAGTCCACCGAAGACGCCGACCTGGCCAAGGCCGAGCCGCGCTTCAACTTCGACAACAAGAGCTGGATCCTGCCATCGAGCGAATCGGAGTTCGAGGAGGGCATCAAGTCACTGAGCCGCTACCAGACCCGTCTGGCGGCCGGCGACAAGGGCGCGATCTTCTACACCCGTGCCGACAACCTGAACAACTGGCTGGGTGACGTGGCCACCCGCCTGGGCTCGCTGTCGCAGCGCCTGTCGGCCAGCGTTGGCCGGGTCAAGCTCAACACCACGCTGAAGACCGAGTCGCTGGTCGCCGGCCAGGCGCCGCAGGTGGACGAGGAACTGGTGGAAACCCCGTGGTTGCAGATCGACAACGTATTCTACGAAGCCCGTGGCCAGGCCTGGGCGCTGTCGCACCTGCTGCGCGCGATCGAAGTGGACTTCGCCGACGTGCTGGCGAAGAAGAACGCCACGGTCAGCGTGCGCCAGATCATCCGTGAGCTGGAAGCCTCGCAGGAAGCCTTGTGGAGCCCGATGGTGCTCAATGGCAGTGGCTTTGGCATGTGGGCCAACCACTCGCTGGTCATGGCCAACTACATTTCCCGAGCCAACGCCGCGGTTATCGACCTGCGTCAGCTGCTGTCGCAGGGTTGATGATGGCTATCAGCCCTGACGAGGCCGCCCACCGGGCGGCTTCCGACCGCGAACTGGTCACCTGGGTGGACGAAGCCGACCAGGTACTGGGTGCCTTGCCACGCGCCGAGTTGCGCGAGCGCGGTCTGATCGGGCGCTGCACGTTCATTCTGCTGTTCAACAGCGCCGGTGAGCTGTGCGTGCACCGGCGCACCCTGAGCAAGGCGCTGTACCCAGGGTACTGGGATGTAGCGGCAGGCGGCATGGTCACCGCCGGCGAGGCTTATGCCGATTCGGCGGCGCGGGAGTTGGCCGAGGAGTTGGGGATCGACGGTGTCGAGTTGCGCTTTCACGAGCGGTTCTACTTTGATCAACCGGATAATCGCTTGTGGTGTGCGGTGTATTCGGCGGTGTCGGATGCGCCGTTGCGGCTGCAGCCGGAGGAAGTGATCGAGGCGCGTTTCATTGGCCTGGAGCAGGTTGAGCAGGAGCGCCTGGCAAAGCCGTATTGCCCGGACTCGTTGGCGGCGTTGCAGCGCTACAAAGCCAGCCAGGGATAGGTGTTTTGGCAGTACCGGCCCTTTCGCGGGCACGCCCGCTCCCGCAGTCTGTGCAGCACTCGAGAGCGGCGTTGCAGCCGTATTCGCGGGCGTGCCGGCGAATAGTCGCAAAACTTTCGCAAAATGCCGCAATCCGGTACTTAGCAACAGCCGCATTTATCGTTAAACTGCGCGCCCTTTTCGGGCTGCCGCAGTTCTTGTGGCAGTAGCGCCGCCCCTGCCAGAGTGGGGCTTCGCGGTCGGCTCCCGTCGACCAGTTTTTGTCCTCAGCCCAGAGGAACAAAAGTGGCCAAGAAAGCTTCTTCCTTCGCCGCCCTTGGCGGTCTTGTTTACTCCACCGACGTCGGTCGACACTGTCCCGACTGTAGCCAGCCGGTGGATGCCTGTATCTGCAAGCAGCAAACCATTCCCGAAGGTGATGGCATTGCCCGTGTGCGCCGCGAAAGCAAGGGTCGCGGCGGCAAGACCGTGACCACCGTCAGCGGCGTGCCGCTGCCGCTCGAACAGCTCAAGGAGCTGGCCTCCACCCTCAAGCGCCGCTGTGGTACCGGTGGCGCACTGAAGGATGGGGTCATTGAAATCCAGGGCGACCATGTCGAGCTGTTGGTCGGCGAGCTGATCAAGCAGGGTTTCAAGGCGAAAAAGTCCGGCGGCTGATGCGGCCGCGCGATTTTTCGCCCAGTGCTTTCTAAACTCGTTGCCGTGGCCAGGGTCTACCCTGGCACGGACGAATCGTCATTTTTGGCTTTTACACTGCGCCCGCTTCCTTGCGGGGCAGTGTCTTTGACTTATCTATAGGGGACTTGAATGTCCGTACGACGCACACGCAAAGACGATGGTAGCCAATGGACCGTGGCCGACAGCCGCAGTGTTTATGGCATCCGCCATTGGGGCGCTGGCTATTTCGCCATCAATGAAGCCGGGCGCGTCGAAGTGCGCCCCAACGGCCCGAAAAGCGCACCGATCGACTTGTTCGAACAGGTCGACGAACTGCGCCAGAGTGGCCTGTCGCTGCCATTGCTGGTGCGCTTCCCCGACATTCTGCAGGACCGCGTGCGCCAGCTGACCGGTGCCTTCGATGCCAACATCGCGCGCCTGGAGTACCAGAACAAGTACACCGCGCTGTACCCGATCAAGGTCAACCAGCAGGAAGCGGTGGTGGAAAACATCATCGCCACGCAAAACGTTTCCATCGGCCTGGAAGCTGGTTCCAAGCCCGAGCTGCTGGCGGTGCTGGCGCTGGCGCCGAAGGGTGGCACCATCGTCTGCAACGGCTACAAGGACCGCGAATTCATCCGCCTGGCGCTGATGGGCCAGAAGCTCGGCCACAATGTGTTCATCGTCATCGAGAAAGAGTCGGAAGTGGCCCTGGTGATCGAGGAAGCTGCCGAGCTCAAGGTCAAGCCGCAGGTAGGCCTGCGTGTGCGCCTGTCGTCGCTGGCCTCGAGCAAGTGGGCCGACACCGGTGGCGAGAAGTCCAAGTTCGGCTTGTCGGCTGCCCAGCTGATTTCGGTGGTGCAGCGCTTCTGCGATGCCGGCCTGGACCAGGGCATCCGCCTGTTGCATTTCCACATGGGCTCGCAGATCGCCAACCTGGCCGACTACCAGCACGGTTTCAAGGAAGCCATCCGTTACTACGGCGAGCTGCGTGCACTGGGCCTGCCTGTGGACCATATCGACGTCGGCGGTGGCCTGGGCGTGGACTACGATGGTACTCACTCGCGCAATGCCAGCTCGATCAACTACGACATGGACGACTATGCCGGCGTGGTCGTCGGCATGCTCAAGGAGTTCTGCGACGCGCAGGGCCTGCCGCACCCGCACATCTTCTCCGAGAGTGGCCGCTCGCTGACCGCGCATCACGCCATGTTGGTCATCCAGGTAACGGATGTCGAGAAACACAACGACGAGGTGCCGACCATCGAAAACAAGGAAGCCCTGCCCGAGACCGTGCAGTGGCTGGCCGACCTGCTCGCCCCGACCGACATCGAGATGGTGACCGAGACCTACTGGCGCGCCACCCACTACATGGGTGACGTGGCCGCGCAGTATGCCGATGGCAAGCTCACCTTGGCCGAGAAGGCCTTGGCCGAGCAGTGCTACTTCGCCGTGTGTCGCCGCCTGCACAACTCGCTGAAGGCCCGCCAGCGTTCGCACCGCCAGGTGCTGGACGAGCTCAACGACAAGCTGGCCGACAAGTACATCTGCAACTTCTCGGTGTTCCAGAGCCTGCCGGACACCTGGGCCATCGGCCAGGTGCTGCCGATCATCCCGCTGCACCGCCTGGACGAAGAGCCGATGCGCCGTGCCGTGCTGCAGGACCTGACCTGCGACTCCGACGGCAAGATCAACCAGTATGTCGACGAGCAGAGCATCGAGACCAGCATGCCGGTGCATGCGGTGAAGGAAGGCGAGGACTACCTGCTGGGCGTGTTCCTGGTGGGTGCCTACCAGGAAATCCTCGGTGACATGCACAACCTGTTCGGTGACACCGACTCGGTGAACATCTACCAGAACGCCGATGGCAGCGTGTACCACGCCGGTATCGAGACCCACGACACCATCGAGGACATGCTGCGCTACGTGCACCTGTCGCCTGAGGAGTTAATGACTCATTATCGTGACAAGGTGGCCAGTGCCAGGATCAGCGCGCGTGAGCGGACACAGTATCTGGATGCCTTGCGTCTTGGCCTGACGCGCTCGTCTTACCTTTCCTCGTGATCGCAGGGTGTCCGCCGGGGAACCTTCAGCGTCTATGACACCGAGCGCCGCCCGCGCGGCGCTCGATTTACGCGCCCCCGCAAAACCCAAGGCATGCACCCTCACCAACCCACAAATAGCCGAACGTCTTCGCATATCTGATAGCTGCCTTGATCCATTGCTGATCTTCGGGATCATATTGTGGTCCCCTGCTCCGCCACCCACTTGCCTTGCAGATTCAATTTCCACCCAAACCACCCCAACGTCACCGCCCGCAACGCCATGAATCCGAGAAAGGCCAACCACAACCCATGGTTGACAAACCCGCTCATGCCCACCCCAAAGGGCAGCGCAATCAGCACCGACAGCAACATCGCATTACGCATCTCCCGCGCCCGGGTCGCACCAATGAACAACCCGTCCAGCAGATAACTCCACACCGCAATCAACGGCAGCAGCGCCAGATACGGCAGGTACGGATAAGCCGCCGCCCGCACGCTGTCAATATTGGTCTGCAGGTCGATGAACAGGTGCCCGCCCAGCAGGAACAAACCGGCAAAACCCAGGCTGGTGATCAACGACCAACCACAGGCCACCACCAGCGAGCGGCGCAAGGTATCCCGATCCCGCGCACCGATGGCATGCCCGCACAGCGCCTCCACGGCGTGCGCCAGGCCATCGAGGGCGTAAGCGGTGAGCAGCAGCCCGTTGAGCAGCAGGGCATTGGCCGCCACCGTGGCTTCACCCAGGCGCGCACCCTGCACGGTGATCAGCAGGAACACCAGCTGCAGCGCCAGGCTGCGCAGAAAGATGTCGCGGTTCACCGCCAGCAGCGGGCGCCAGGCCTGCCAGCGTTTGAGCGTTGACCACACGATCTGCCCCGGGTAGGCGCGCAGGGCCGGGCCGGTCAGGGCAAGGCCGAGCAACGCGGCGCTCCATTCGGCGATCACCGAGGCCCGTGCCGAGCCCAGCACGCCCCAGTTCAGGCCCAGCACGAACCACAGGTTGAGAGCGATGTTCAGCAGGTTGGTGGTCAGCAGAATTGCCAGCGGCGCCCGCGCGTTCTGTGTGCCTAGGAACCAGCCGACCAGCGCATAACTGGCCAGCGCTGCCGGCAGGCCGAGCAAGCGGGTGTGGAAGAAGTCTTCGGTAGATTGTTGCAATGCCTCGCTTGGCTGCATGGCGTGCAGCGCCAGTTGGCTGAAGGGCAGGGCGAGCAGGCCGATCAGCAGGGCAAAGGCCACCGCCAGTAGCAGGCCCTGCACCAGCACCTGGCGCAGCGCCGCGCCGTCGGCGCGCCCGGCAGCCTGGGCGGCGAAGCCGGTGGAACCCATGCGCAGGAAACCCATCAGGCCGACCATGAAGGTGAACAGCGTGGCGCCTACGGCCACGGCGCCAAGCTGGTGGGCGTGGGGCAGGTGGCCAATGACGGTGCTGTCGACCAGCGCTACCAGCGGGACGGAGACATTGGACAGGATCATCGGCGCAGCCAGCGCCCAGACCTTGTGGTGGGTGGGAAGATGGCGCCAATCGGTGGTCAGTTGCGACATTGGGGTCCTTGTTCAATCAGGGGCCGCTTCAAGGAATGGCGACAGTGTAACGGCCGGGCCAGTCATTCGCGCGGCCCGGGTCACACCTCACGTGCGACACCGGGTATTGCGGTTGCGTTTGCGCTATAGTTGCTGCCCTCACGTACACCCTGCCAAAGAGTTTCTACTCCATGTTCAACAAAGGATTGTTGCTGGCCTGTGCGCTGGCCTTGCTCAGTGCCTGTGACTCTTCGACACCGGGCAAACCTGCACCGGCCGAAAAACCGGCGGCCAGCGCACCCGCCGCTGCCCCGGCAGCGCAGCGCGAAGACCCGGCCATGCTCGCCAAGCGCTACGAGGGCCGCGAGCTGACGGTACTGGATGTTTCCGAAGTGCAGCTCGATGGCGCTGCCACCTTGTCGATCAGTTTCTCCGCGCCGCTGGATGCCAAGCAGGACTTGGCCACCAAGGTGCACCTGGTCGATACCGTCAAAGGCAAGCTCGATGGGGCCTGGGAACTCTCCGACAACCAGATGGAGCTGCGCCTGCGTCATCTCGAGCCGCAGCGCAAGCTGGTGCTGACCGTCGACAAAGGCCTGCTGGCCGTCAACGGCAAGCAACTGGAAGAGGAGTCGATCACCCGCCTGGAAACCCGCGACATGCAGCCGACCATCGGCTTCGCCAGCCGCGGTTCGCTGCTGCCGACCCGCCTGGCCGAGGGCCTGCCGGTGATCGCCCTGAATGTCGACAAGGTCGATGTCGAGTTCTTCCGGGTCAAACCGGAAATGCTCTCGACCTTCCTGGCCAACTGGGGACGCAACAGCAGCCTGTACTACTACCAGTCCAAGGAAACCCTGGACATGGCCGAGCTGGTCTACAGCGGCCGCTTCGACCTCAACCCCGCGCGTAACACCCGCGAGACCGTGCTGCTGCCGATTGCCGGCATCAAGCCGCTGCAGGAGCCAGGCGTGTACCTGGCGGTGATGCGTGCCTCCGGTACTTATGACTACTCGCAACCGGCGACGTTGTTCACGCTCAGCGACATCGGCGTATCCGCGCACCGTTACCGCGACCGCCTCGATGTATTCGCCCAGGCCCTGGAAGGCGGCAAGGCGATGAGTGGGGTCAACCTGGAAATCCACGACGACAAGGGCAAGCTGCTGGCCCAGGCCAGCACCGATAGCGATGGCCATGCCCAGCTGCCGATCACGCCCAAGGCCGACACCCTGATCGCTACCCAGGGCGTGCACACCACCCTGCTGCGCCTGAGCAGCGCAGCGCTGGATCTGGCCGAGTTCGATATCACCGGGCCCCAGGCCAACCCGCTGCAGTTCTTCATCTTCGGCCCGCGCGACCTGTACCGCCCGGGCGAAACCGTGCTGCTCAACGGCCTGCTGCGCGACCAGGACGGCAAGCCGGTCAAAGCCCAGCCAGTCAGCGTGGAAGTGCGCCGTCCCGATGAACAGGTCAGCCGCAAGTTCGTCTGGGAGGCTGACAGCAATGGCCTTTACCAGTACCAGCTGCAGCTGGCCGGCGAGGCCCCGACCGGCCGCTGGCAACTGCTGCTGGACCTCGGCGGCGGGCGCAAGCAGGTGTATGAATTCCTCGTCGAAGACTTCCTGCCCGAGCGCCTGGCGCTGGAACTCAAGGGCAGCAGCACACCGCTGTCACCTGAAGAGAATGCGCGTATCCGGGTCAATGGCCGTTACCTCTACGGCGCCCCGGCAGCTGGCAATCGCCTGAGCGGCCAGGCTTATGTGCGGCCGCTGCGCGAGGCGGTACCCGCGCTGCCCGGCTACCAGTTCGGCTCGGTCACCGAAACCGAGCTGAACCAGGACCTGGAGCTGGACGAGGTCACCCTCGACCAGGCCGGCAAGGCCGTGGTCGAAATCGAGAGCCGTTGGGCTGAAGCCCGTTCGCCGCTGCAGCTGACCGTGCAGGCCAGCCTGCAGGAATCCGGTGGCCGGCCGATCACCCGACGCCTGGAACAACCCATCTGGCCGGCCGAGCGCCTGCCGGGCCTGCGCGGCCTGTTCGACGGTGAGGAAACCGACAGCGACGCGCCGGTGGAATTCGAGTTCCTGGTGGCCGACCGCGACGGCAACAAGCTGGCCGCCGAGGACCTCAAGGTGCGGCTGATTCGCGAGCGCCGCGACTATTACTGGAACTACTCGCAGAGCGATGGCTGGAGCTACGCCTACAACGAGAAGTTCCTCACCCAGAGCGAGGAGACCATCAGCGTCAAGGCCGGCTCCACCGCCAAGCTGAGCTTCCCGGTTGAATGGGGCCCGTACCGCGTCGAGGTGGAAGACCCGCAGACCGGCCTGGTGTCCAGCGAGCGCTTCTGGGCTGGCTATCGTGCCCAGGACAACGCCGAAGGCGGCGCGGTGCGCCCGGACCAGGTCAAGTTGGCGCTGGACAAGCCATCCTATGCCGACGGTGCTACCGCCAAGGTCACCGTTACCCCACCGACGGCCGGCAGCGGCTACCTGATGATCGAATCCAGCGACGGCCCGCTGTGGTGGCAGGAGATCGACGTGCCTGCGGAGGGCAAGACCTTCGACGTGGAGCTGGACGAGAAGTGGGCCCGCCATGACCTGTACATCAGCGCCCTGGTGATCCGCCCGGGTGAGCGCAAGGCCAATGCCACGCCGAAACGCGCGGTGGGCGTGTTGCACCTGCCGCTGGACCGTGCCGAGCGCAAGCTCGCGGTGAGCCTGCAGGCCCCGGAAAAGATGCGCCCGAAACAGCCGCTGACGGTCAAGGTCAAGGCCGCCAATGCCGACGGCAGTATCCCCAAGCAGGTGCATGTGCTGTTGTCGGCGGTGGATGTGGGCATCCTCAACATCACCGATTTCAAAACCCCCGACCCGTTTGCCAGCCTGTTCGGGCGCAAGGCCTATGGTGCCGACCAGCTGGATATCTATGGCCAGCTGATCGAAGCCGGGCAGGGCCGCCTAGCCAGCCTGGCGTTCGGCGGTGACGCGGCGATGGCCAAGGGTGGCAAGCGCCCCAACACCACTGTGACCATCGTTGCCCAGCAGAGCCTGCCGGTGACCCTGGACGACAAGGGCGAGGGCCAGGCTACGGTCGATATCCCCGATTTCAACGGCGAACTGCGGCTGATGGCCCAGGCCTGGACCGACGAACACTTCGGCATGGCCGAAGGCAAGACGGTAGTCGCTGCACCACTGATTGCCGAGCTTTCGGCGCCGCGCTTCCTCGCTGGCGGCGACCGCACCAGCCTGGCGCTGGACCTGGCCAACCTGTCCGGCCGCGCCCAGCAGCTGAACGTTGAAATCAGCACCGAAGGCCAGTTGAGCCTGGCGGCCAGCGCCCAGCAGAACGTCAACCTGGCCGAGGGCCAGCGTTCGACGCTGATGATCCCGGTCCTGGCCCAGGGTGGGCTGGGCCAGGGCAAGGTGCATGTGCGGGTCACCGGGCTGCAGCTACCGAACGAGCCGAGCACAGCGTTCGAACGGGAGTGGACCCTAGGCGTGCGTCCGGCCTACCCGGCGATGCTCAAGCATTACCGTGTAGCCTTGAAGGATCAGCCGTGGACCCTGCCTGAAGCAGACCTGGCCGCCTTCGAGCCTGCCGGCCTGGAAGCTACCCTGGCCCTGTCGAGCCGGCCGCCGCTGAACCTGGGCGAGCAGATCCGTGCCCTGAAGGCCTACCCCTACGGATGCCTGGAGCAAACTACCAGTGGCCTGTACCCGTCGTTGTACGCGGATGCCGACAGCCTCAAGCGCCTGGGCATCAAGGGCGAACCAGCGGATGTGCGCAAGCGCAAGATCGAAATGGGTATCGAGCACCTGCTGGGCATGCAGCGCTACAACGGCAGCTTCGGCCTGTGGAGCTCGGATAGTGAAGAAGAGTACTGGCTGACCGCCTATGTCACCGACTTCCTGCTGCGTGCCCGTGACCAGGGCTACGGCGTGCCGGCCGAAGCACTGAAGAAGGCCAGCGAGCGCCTGCTGCGCTATGTGCAGGAGCGTAACCTGATCGAAGTCGACTACAGCGACAACGCCGAGCACACCCGCTTTGCCGTGCAGGCCTACGCCGCATTAGTGTTGGCGCGCAGCCAGCAGGCACCGTTGGGCGCCCTGCGTGGCCTGTTCGAACGCCGCGCCGACGCCCGTTCCGGCCTGCCGCTGGTGCAACTGGCGGTGGCACTGGACAAGATGGGCGACAAGCCACGTGCCAATCAAGCATTGCAAGCCGGCCTGGCCATCAGCCGCAGCAAGGGCTGGATGGCCGATTACGGCAGCTCGCTGCGTGACCAGGCGCTGATCCTGGCACTGCTGCAGGAGAACGACATGGCCAGCAGCAAGGTCGACCAGCGCCTGTTCGCCTTGTCGGACGAGCTGGCAGCCAACCGCTGGTTGTCTACCCAGGAACGCAATGCGCTGTTCCTGGCTGGCCGTGGCCTGCTCGGCAAGCCGGAGGGCCAGTGGCAGGCACGCCTGGACAGCGCTGGCGAGGTGCGAGAGTTCAACAATGCCGAGTCCGGCATGAAGCTGGAAGGCCCGCTGCTGGCCTCGCCGCTGAGTGTGCAGAACCAGGGCAGCGAGACGCTGTACCAGCAGCTGACCTTGTCGGGTTACCCACGCCAGGCACAGCCAGCGGGCGGCAACGGCATGCAGATCCGCCGTGAGTACCTGGGCATGAATGGCCAGCCGCTGGACCTGCACAGCCTGCGCAGTGGCGATCTGGTGCTGGTGCACCTGGCGCTCAAGGCGGAAAACCCGGTGCCGGATGCGCTGGTAGTGGATCTCCTACCGGCGGGCCTGGAGCTGGAAAACCAGAACCTGGCACAAAGTGCCGCCAGCCTGGACAATGCCAGCAGCGCGGTGAAGGAATGGCGCGATTCCATGCAGAACGCCAGCCTGGTGCACCAGGAGTACCGTGATGACCGGTACGTCGCCGCGCTCAAGCTTGACGGCTACGGCACCACCCACCTGCTGTACCTGGCGCGGGCGGTAACCCCGGGTACCTACCGTGTGCCAGCGCCGCAGGTCGAGTCGATGTACCGGCCGAACCTGCAGGCCGTGGGCGATGGGCAAGGGGAAATGACCGTCAGAGCCCGCTAGGGCGATGCGGTCTGTTGTAGGAGCGGCCTTGTGTCGCGAAAGGGCCGCAACGCGGCCCCATAGCCTGTGTACGCGGAACGGCAGGTAAACCGCGTCGCCAGGTTTTGCGGCCGCTGCGCGCCCGATCGCGACGCAAGGCCGCTCCTACACGATCGGTGCATCGGCTAGTGAATCACCCAGCTCATCACCCATAACCCCAACACCAGCCAGATGATCCCGAGGATGATCGAGGCACGCATGAACGCACGGATGGCCGAGTACAGCAGCATCAGCCCGATGATCAGGGCCAGGATGCTGAGCAAGGAGGTGTCCATGCCCAATGTGCGTGCCAGGCCATCGATGAAATTGCCACCGGCGTTGGCCAGCAGATTGAACAACCCGCTGAATATGTCGACGATGAAGCGGATCAACGAGCCCAGTGCCTGGCCCAGCCACTCGAAAAAACCTTCTACATGCATAGTTGCTTCCTGATGAACGAATCGGCGAGGTTACCGTTCCCAAGCCTTTGGCCATCACCCGGCCAGGTCGGTTCCCGATGCCAAGCTTAACGCGGCCGCGTAGCCGTGCACGCAGGCTGTTGCGCATTGCCATGCTTGGCATGCTGATGGTGCTCGGTCTGTTGTGGCTGGCCGACCGCCTGTGGCCGCTGCCCATGCCGGGTGACGACCTGGCCCGGGTGGTGCTGGCCGAGGACGGCACGCCGTTGTGGCGCTTTGCCGATGCCGATGGCGTGTGGCGGTACCCGGTCAGCCCCGACGAGGTTTCGCCGTTGTACCTGCAGGCGCTGCTGACCTACGAGGACCGTTGGTTCTACCGCCACCCTGGGGTTAACCCACTGGCCCTGGCCCGCGCCGCCTGGCTCAATCTGCGCGGCGGGCGGGTGGTGTCGGGCGGCAGTACGCTGTCGATGCAGGTGGCGCGTCTGCTCGACCCACATGACCGCACGCTGGCCGGCAAACTGCGCCAGTTGTGGCGTACCGCGCAGCTGGAATGGCATCTGTCGAAACGCGAAATCCTGCAGATCTACCTGGACCGTGCGCCCTTCGGTGGCACTCTGCAGGGTGTTGCCGCTGCCAGCTGGGCCTATCTGGGCAAGTCGCCCATGCACCTGACCCCGGCCGAAGCGGCGCTGCTGGCCGTGCTGCCGCAGGCACCCAGCCGCCTGCGCCCGGACCGCCACCCCGAACGTGCCCAGCGCGCCCGTGACAAGGTGCTGCAACGCCTGGCCGAATACCAGGTATGGCCGGAGCGGCAAATCCGCGAGGCAACCGAAGAGCCGCTGGTGCTGGCGCCACGCCAGGAGCCTGCCCTGGCGCCGCTGTTGGCGCGGCGCCTGAACAGCGCCGACAGCCCGCCGCTGATCCGCACCACGCTCGACGCCGCGTTGCAGCGGCGTCTCGAAGACCTGCTGCTGGGCTGGCGAGCACGGCTGCCGGAGCGGACCTCCGCCGCCATCCTGGTGGTCGAGGCGCAGACCATGGCGGTGCGCGCCTACCTCGGCTCGATCGACCTCGCCGACGAGCGCCGCTTCGGGCATGTCGACATGGTGCGCTCGCTGCGCTCCCCAGGTTCCACGCTCAAGCCGTTTCTCTACGGTATGGCATTGGACGACGGCCTGATCCATTCCGAGTCGCTGCTGCAGGACGTACCGCGGCGCTATGGCGACTACCGTCCCGGCAACTTCTCCATGGGCTTCAGCGGGCCGGTGTCGGCCAGTTCGGCTTTGGCGCTTTCGCTCAACCTGCCGGCAGTGCAGTTGCTGGAAGCCTACGGCCCGAAACGCTTTGCCGCGCAGTTGCGCATGGCCGGCATGCCGTTGACCTTGCCGCCCCTGGCCGAGCCCAATCTGTCGTTGATCCTGGGTGGTGCCGGCAGCCGCCTGGAGGACCTGGTGGGTGGCTATGCGGCGCTGGCACGGGGTGGCAACAGTGCGCGGGTGCGCCTGCAGCCGCAGGACCCGTTGCTGGAACGGCGCCTGCTGTCACCCGGGGCGGCCTGGATCATCCGGCGTATCCTCAGCGGGCAGGCACGCCCCGACCGCGACCCGCATGCCGAGCTGGTACAACGCCCGCAACTGGCCTGGAAGACCGGCACCAGCTACGGCTTTCGTGATGCCTGGTCGATCGGTGTGGGGCCACGCTACCTGATCGGTGTGTGGATCGGCCGCCCCGATGGTACGCCGGTGCCCGGGCAGTTCGGCCTGGCCTCGGCGGCGCCGCTGATGCTGCAGGTGCACGACCTGTTGAGCAACCGCGACAGCCAGCGTGGCATCAGTGTGCCGGTCGAGCGGGTACCGGCGAATGTCGGCGTGGCGGCGATCTGTTGGCCGCTGGGCCAGCCGCTGCACAAGCAGGACGCGAATTGCCGGCGTCAACGTTTCGCCTGGACGCTGGATGGCACTACGCCGCCCACCCTGCAGGCGGCTGACCAGCCGCTCGGCCTGGGCCTGCGTGAAAGCGTGTGGGTCAACGACCAGGGGCTACGCGTCGATGGCAGCTGCCCGGGCGCCAAAGCCCGCGACATCGCGTTGTGGCCGGCCCCCCTGGAGCCGTGGCTGCCTCGTGTCGAGCGGCGTGCGGCGCGCCTGCCTGCCATCGACCCGGCCTGCCCGCCGCAGGTGCCGGCCAGTGCGCCGCCGCTGTCGATCGTGGGCGTGCGCCCAGGCGACAACCTGCGTCGTCCGGCGACCAGCAGCGAGCCGTTGCAGCTGCATGTGTCGGCGCTGGGTGGCGGCGGCCGGCGCTGGTGGTTCCTCAACGGCCAACCATTGGGCGAGACCCAGGGGCAGGACAGCTTGCTGGTACGCTTCCAGCAGGTCGGTCAGGCCGAAATCAGCGCACTGGATGAAAGCGGCGAGACGGCGCGGGTGGCGTTCCAGGTCAGCGAGTAGCGGTTGCTTCAATGGCGGGTGAAGCGCTGGTGTATCGGTGAGGAACTGGGCGTCAGCGCCAATGCCAGTTGGGTGCGGTTGTGCATGTGGGTCAGGCGCAGCACCTGTGACACATACAGTTTCACGGTGTTTTCGGTAATGCCCAGTTCGCAGGCGATCTGGTAGTTGGTCTTGCCGGTGCTCACCAGCCGCGCCACTTCCAGCTGGCGCGGTGATAGCTTCTCGAATGCCGCAGGCAGCTCGCTTTCAACTTCTTCGACATCGTTGGCGCGCCGATGCACACCTTGGCCTCGGGCTTTTTCCAGGTCGCGATACAGCTCGTCCACGGATTCGGCCAACTCCTGCAAGCGTTGGTTCAGCCCGCCCAGGTCGCGGATATGGCGTTGACGCTCCAGCACCACCTGTTCCTGCCGACGTACCCCTTCCAGCAGCTCATCAAGGTCCATGGGCTTCTGGTAGTAATCGGCAAAGCCTTCACGTAATGCGCGAATAATGTCCTGCTTCTCTGCGCGCCCCGTCAGCAGAATAGCCTCGAAAATACGCTGGTCACCCAGTACCTTCAAAGCGCGGACCAGCTCGATACCATCTCGCCCAGGCATGTTCAGGTCACAGATAACCAGGCCGACGGCCTCGTCGGCCTGGTAACGGTCGATGGCTTCGTCAGCGCAATGGGCTGGCAGACAGTGATAACCCTGGGTTTGGAGAAACTCGCAGAGTTGCTCGACGATCACGGGTTGGTCATCGACCACCAGGATTTTCACTTGGCTGAATGCTTTGGACACGATCGACTCCCTGTTCTTATGCAGTCCTGCTCCCGAGCCAGACGCTGTGGCAAGTAAAAATAGTCGCGGGGAGCGGCTTTGTACAAGTTGTGTACAGGTATCGGACCAAGGGATCGTTCATTGGATCCATACAGCGGTCAAAAGAAAACCGCTGAGCACATAGGGGACGAACGCCTGCTTGTCGCCCATTTCCTCGGTGAGCGCCTGCAAACGCTTTTTCACCTTGGGGTTGAGCAAGGTCCACAGGCGCCGGCGGGTGAGCAGCCACACCAGCACAGTGACGCCGGCGCCGATGAAGGTGCCAAGCACGTAGTGCGGGCTGGTGGCCAGGGCCAGGGCGCCCATCAGCTTGACGTCATCCGCGCCGAAACGGCCGAGCATATAGCCGGGCAGGGTCAGCAACATCACGATGGCCAGTGCCCAGCCGGCATCGCTGGCATCGGCGCCGATCCAGCTGTGGCCGGTGGCGAACAGCCAGACCAGCGCGCAAGTCGCCACGCCCAGGGTCAGCAGGTTGGAGATCTGGCGTTGGCGCACGTCCTGTTCGGAGCACAAGGCAAGCCACAGCAGGAGAACAATGCTTTGCATGGGCAGGTCGCCTTTCCAAATGTTGAACACATCTACCCGGTCAGTTAGGTTTCCTCAAGTGAAGATAGACCTGCCGGAACAGGCTTGCCCGCTCTGGCAGCACATCACTTCCTGCTGCCAGGTGGATAATTGCCCAGCACCTTGGCCACGGTGTTCTGGATCGCACTGTTGCGTTCTTCCGGGCTTGGCGGGTAGTTGTTCATGATCTGTTCGGCACTGCCGCGCCACACCAGCTTGCCATCACGCCCGTCGAACAGGTCGATCTGAATGGTGGCGACCTTGTAGTCGACACTGCGGGTTTCGTTGTACATCGGGCCGCCCCAGTAGCCACCCCAGTAGCCGCCCCAGCCACCGCCGTAGTTGGTGGTGATCTGTTGCTGGCGCTGCTCGACGATCAGGTAGGTGCGCACGGTCAGATCAGGCCGTGCGCCGCCCTGGGCCGGGCGCAGGCCACGCTGGTCGAGCTGGTCGGCGACCGCCTGGCGAATGCGCTGTTCGGTCAGGTCGCTCTTGATCCGTGGGTCGTCCGGGCGGTATTGCAGGCCGGGTTCCTGCCAGGCCCAGCTGCGGTAGGCGGCAAAATCGCGGCTGGCGTCGAAATCCTGCTGGACGTTATTGTTGGCGCAGGCGGCCAGCAATAACGCGAATGACAGTAGAACGAGGCGGCGCAACATGATGGTTCTCCGTTAGGCACTAACTGGGAGGATAGCCGCTGAGCGCCTTGTATACCGATTCGCGCAAGGCACTTTCGCGTTGCCGCGGCGAGTCCCTGTCGCTGCCGCTTTCGGCGCTGGTGCTCCATACTGGCTGGCCGTCGCGGGCGTCGTACAGGTCGATGCGTACCACCATCACCTGCACTTCGTAGGTACGTACGATAGGCACATTGGCATAGGCCCCATAACCATTGCGGTAGCCGCCATAGCCGACACCGCCGTAGGGGTAGGGGCCGTAATAGGGGTCGTAGGCATCGTAGTCACGCACTTGGCGTATGCGCTTTTCCAGGCGTATGTCGGCGCTCACCAGCAGGTCGCCAGGGCCACCGCGGGCCGGGCGCAGGCCATGCTGGTCGAGTGCGCCACTGATGGCATCGGCCAGTTGCGCCGGGTCGGTATTCGCCGAACCGCTGGGCAACTGGCCGTTACGCCAGCTCCAGCTGCGGTAATGCCCGTAGTCACGCGTGGGCGCCGGGTAGGCACTGGTATCGAAGGTGGTGGCCGCCTGGGCAGGGGCTGGGGGCAACGGGCGGCTGCTGGCCACATACGGGTTGCTGCCCTGGCAACCAGCCAGGGCAAGCGGCAGTAGCGCCAGGCACAACAGACGGTACGGCATGTAGTCCTCCGACAAGTGAGTCAGCGAGGGCGGCAGACCCAGTGCAGGTAGCGGCCAAGCCCGGCGAAACTGGGGTGGCGACGGTAGGCCAGTTCCATTTCCAGCAGGTCGAGCAGCTCGGCCTTGCCCTGGAACTCCTTGGGCATGTAGTCGTGGAACACGCGCACGCCACTTTCGCTTTCCACCTGCCACATAGGCTCAAGTTGCGCCCTGAGTTGGCGTGGATCAAGGGGTTTTTGTGGCGTGAGGCTCTGCTTTTCGCCTTCCAGCCGGTTGCTGCGCAACTTGCGGAAATGGCCCTTTAGCAGGTTGCGATAGACCAGTGCGTCACGGTTGTAGAAAGCCAGCGACAGCCACCCGGAAGGGGCGGTGAGCTGATGCAGCACGGGCAGGATGCTTTCCGGTTCGGCCAGCCATTCGAGCACGGCGTGGCACAGCACCAGGTCGTAGCGTTCGGTGAGCTGGCCAAGCAGGTCTTGCCAGGGGGCCTGGATGAAGGTGGCCGCCTGGCCCGCTTCGGCAAAGCGTACCCGGGCGCCATCGAGCATCGGGGCGGCGGGCTCGGCCAGGGTCAGCTGGTGGCCGCGCTGCGCCAGCCACAAGGCCATGTGGCCCAACCCGGCGCCAATGTCGAGGATGCGCAAGGGGCGGTCGGGCAAGGCCTCGGCCAGGTCGGCCTGAAGCACGGCCAGGCGGATCGCGCCCTTTGCGCCGCCATAGATCTTCTCGGCAAAGCGGGTGGCCAGCTCATCGAAATGACGGTCGTTCATCGGGCGAAGCGCCTCTCGCTGTCGGTCAGCTTGGCCCGCACCACCTGGTCCATGTCCAGGCCAAGCTCGCTGCACAGCAGCAACAGGTAGAGCACTACGTCACCGATTTCCTGGCCGGCATGGGCCAGCTTGTCGGCGGGCAGCTGGCGCGATTGCTCTTCGCTCAGCCACTGGAAGATTTCCACCAGCTCGGCCATTTCGACGCTGGCGGCCATGGCCAGGTTCTTCGGGCTGTGGAAGCCGCGCCAGTCGTTGTTGTCGCGGATTTGGTGCAGGCGTTGGGTGAGTTCTTGCAGGTTCATCGGGGTCTCCTAATGCTGCATAGCTTCAGCGCAGGCCCGATGCAAAGCAAGCGTGTTCCGCCAAGGCAGACGGGGGCGCTCCTACAGCGGCTCCCAGTGCCCGACCATATGCAGCACACCGCTATGTCCGTCCAGCCGCAGCGTTCCCTGCGGCCCTGCCTCACTGGCACTGAGCACCACCTCCGACGGCAACCGCACCGGCTTGCGGAAACCCACCTCGAAGGCATAGCCACTGTGCGGCAGATGCCCGCGTAATGCTGCCAGGGCCATGGCCTTGCTCCACATGCCATGGGCAATGGCGGTGGGAAAGCCGAACAGCCGCGCACTGGCGGCGCTGAGGTGGATCGGGTTGTAGTCCCCGCAGACCTTGGCATAACGCCGGCCGATATCGCTGTCGGCGTACCAGCGGGTCGCCTCCGGCAACGCAGCCGGTTCGTCCTCGGCAGGCTCGTCTGCCCCGCCTTCCAGCTTGAGCCCACGCACCAGCATGCGGCTAGTCTCGCGCCAGAGCAGGCCGATGCCGTCTTCGGCTTCGGTGACCAGGTCGAAGGTGCCGCCCTTGGCGTGCGCTTGCAGGTTGTCCGTATACACCGCAAAGCGCAGCCCTTCGATGGCGCCGAGCGGGCGGAGCACTTCGATGCGGTTATGCAGGTGCACCAGGCCCAGCAGGGGGAAGGGGAAATCGTCGGCGGTCATCAACTGCAGCTGTAACGAGAACGCCATCACGTGCGGGTAAGTAGCCGGCAGGCGGCCATCGTCGGCGAAATGGCACAGTCGCCGGTAGGCTGCCAGGTTGTCCGGCTGGACGCCGATGAGGCAGCGCAGGCCGTCGCCCGGCAGGCGGTCAGCGCTGATCTTGCGCTTGCTGGCCGCGCGCAGGTAGAGGCTGGCGCGCGAAGCCGGGCTGTGCAGGTCGTGCCAGTGTCTGCTCATGTTCAGGCTCCCATCAAGGCCTGGCCGCAAACGCGCAGCACCTGGCCGTTGATTGCCCCGGAACCGGGCTGGCTGAGCCAGGCAATGGCTTCGGCTACGTCCTGCGGGCGACCGCCCTGGCCCAGCGAACTCAAGCGTCGCCCGGCTTCGCGCAGGCCCATGGGCATCACGGCGGTCATGTGGGTTTCGATGAAACCGGGGGCCACGGCATTGATGCTGCTGCCATGCTCGGCCAGGCGCGGCGCCCAGGCCTGCGCCAGGCCGATCAACCCGGCCTTGCTGGCGGCATAGTTGGCCTGCCCGCGGTTGCCGGCGATGCCACTGACCGAGGCCAGCAGGGTGATGCGCGCGTTTTCACCCAGGGCGCCATGATCATGCAGCGCCTGGGTCAGTACCTGCGGCGCCTTGAGGTTCACCGCCAGCACCGCGTCCCAGTATTCCGGGGTCATGTTGGCCAAGGTCTTGTCGCGGGTGATGCCGGCATTGTGCACCACGATGTCGATGCCCTCCGGCAGGGCTGCGAGCAAGCGGCTTGCTGCATCGCTGGCGCAGATATCCAGCGCCAGCGCCTTGCCACCCAGGCGCGCGGCCAGGGCGTCGAGGTCCTGGCTGGCCTGTGGCACATCCAGCAGCAGCACGTCGGCGCCGTCGCGCGCCAGGGTTTCGGCAATGGCAGCGCCGATGCCGCGTGCGGCGCCGGTCACCAGGGCACGGCGGCCCGCCAGTGGCCGGGTCCAGTCCTCGACCTGGCTGGCGCAGGCTTCCAGGCGCAGCACCTGGCCGGAAACGAAGGCGCTTTTCGGCGAGAGGAAGAAACGCAGTGCGCCTTCCAACTGGTGGTCTGCGCCGGGGGCGACATACAGCAGTTGGGCGGTTGCGCCATTGCGCAGCTCCTTGGCCAGCGAGCGGCTGAAGCCCTCCAGGGCCCGTTGCGCAATGCTGGCCAGCGGGTCGCCAAGGCTCTCCGGTGCGCGCCCCAGCAGCACCACGTGGGCGCACGGCGCCAGGCTGCGTAGCAACGGCTGGAAAAATTCGCGCAACTGCTTCAACCCGTCGATGTCGGACAAATGCGTGGCATCGAACACCACGGCCTTGATTTTCGGCCCCAGGCCGGCCACCCACGGCTCGGCCTGGAGATTGTCGGTATTGAAGCTGTAAAGCGTGTCGGTCAGGCGCGGGGCAAGGTTTTCGACCTGGCTTGCCAGGGGCCCGCCACCCAGCACCAGGGCACCTTCCACCGGGCGCAGGCGGCCGGCCTGCCAGCGCTCCAGCGGAGCCGGGTGTGGCAGGCCAAGGGCATCCACAAGCCGGCGGCCGAGGGTGGAGTTGGCAAAGCCGAGGTAGCGATCGCTCATGAGTGGTCTCCGGAAGGCAAGCTTGAAAGTGTGGACCAAGTTTGTCGCAAGGTCGTTCGAATGCGCTAAAAACACCTAGGCTGTACGGATCAAATTGTTTCAGGAGGAACCAACGCATGCGTTCACCTCGCCGGGTCGCGATCCTGGGCGGCAACCGAATTCCCTTCGCCCGCTCCAATGGCGCCTATGCCACGGCCAGCAACCAGGCAATGCTCACTGCCACGCTCGAGGGGCTGATCGAGCGTTACCGCCTGCATGGGTTGCGCATGGGCGAAGTGGTCGCCGGTGCGGTGCTCAAGCACTCGCGTGACATGAACCTGACCCGTGAATGCGTGCTGGGTTCACGCCTGTCGCCGCACACTCCGGCCTATGACATTCAGCAAGCCTGTGGCACCGGGCTGGAGGCCGCGCTGCTGGTGGCCAACAAGATTGCCCTGGGGCAGATCGATTGCGGCATTGCCGGTGGCGTGGACACCACCTCCGATGCACCTATTGCGGTAAACGAAGGCTTGCGCCACATCCTGCTGCAGGTCAACCGTGGCAAAAGCCTGGGCGAACGGCTCAAGCCGCTGCTCAAGCTGCGCCCCCACCATCTGAAACCCGAGTTGCCACGCAATGGCGAGCCGCGTACCGGCTTGTCGATGGGCGAGCACTGCGAACGCATGGCCCAGGCCTGCCACATCGGCCGTGCCGAACAGGACGAGCTGGCGTTGCTCAGCCACCAGCGGCTGGCTGCTGCCTACGCCGAAGGCTGGCAGGATGACCTGCTGACGCCGTTCCTGGCGCTGACCCGCGACAACAACCTGCGTCCCGACCTGGCTCTGGAGCAACTGGCCAGGCTCAAGCCGGCCTTCGACCGCAGCGGCCAGGGCACGCTGACGGCCGGTAACTCCACACCGCTCACCGACGGTGCCTCACTGGTGCTGCTTGGCAGTGAGGAGTGGGCGGCGCAGCAAGGGCTGTCGGTGCTGGCCTATCTGGTCGATGGCGAAACGGCGGCGGTGGATTTCGTCACTGGCCGTGAAGGGCTGTTGATGGCGCCGGTGTATGCGGTACCGCGGCTGCTGGCGCGTAATGGGCTGAGCTTGCAGGATTTTGACTACTACGAGATTCACGAAGCCTTTGCCGCCCAGGTGCTGTGTACGCTCAAGGCCTGGGAGGATGCCGATTACTGTCGCCAGCGGCTGGGGCTGGATGCGCCGTTGGGGGCAATCGACCGCAGCAAGCTCAACGTCAAGGGCAGTTCGTTGGCTGCCGGGCACCCGTTCGCGGCGACCGGAGGGCGGATCCTGGCCAACCTGGCGAAGCTGCTGGCCCAGGCGGGGCAGGGGCGGGGGTTGATTTCGATCTGCGCGGCGGGCGGGCAAGGGGTGACCGTCATCGTCGAGCGATGAACGAGCTGTTAGGCTTGTCTGCTCAGAACTACAAGAAACCGCCATGCCGACCATCGGACAACCCCGCGCCATCCCGGCGCTGGCCCGCCTGCCCAGGCCTTTGTATGCCCGCGCCGAAAGCCTTGGCGCCGGCTCCTGGACCACTCGCCACCAGCACGACTGGGTGCAATTTTCCTACGCCATCAGCGGTGTGCTAGGCGTCTATACCCGAGAAGGCAGCTATTTTGCCCCGCCGCAGTGGGGGGTGTGGATACCTGCCGATTCGGAGCACGAGGTCGTCACCTCGATGCAGGCCGAAATGCGCAGCCTGTATGTGCGCCGTGATGCCTGCGCGTGGGCGCCGGAGCGATGCCGGGTGCTGGAGGTGACACCGTTGGCGCGCGAACTGATCAAGCAGTTTTGCCTGTTTTCGGCAGATTACCCAGAGGGCGACAGCGCCGAGGCGCGGCTGGTGGCGGTGCTGCTCGACCAGCTACGCACGCTGCCAGAGGTCGGGTTCTCGCTGCCGTTGCCACGACATCCGGGCTTGCTGGCGCTGTGCAACGGCTTGCTCGCTGCCCCGGACCAGCCGCAAACCTTGCAGCAGTGGGCGAGGGAGCTGGGGTGTTCGGAAAAGACCCTGATGCGGCTGTTCCAGCGGGAAACGGGTTTGAGTTTTCGTAACTGGCGCCAGCGCATGCGGCTGCTGTCGTCGCTGGCCTTGCTGGAGGCGGGGAAGAATGTGACCGAAGCGGCGTTGGGCTGTGGGTATGACTCCACTTCGGCCTATATTGCGGCGTTCAAGCAGCTGTTCGGGGCGACGCCTGGTGAGTTGAAGCTGTGACTGTCGGTCGCCGGTACCGGCCTCTTCGCGGGTAACCCCGAGGCCAGTACCGGCAGTGCATCAGGTACGGAACCTGCGCACCAGCGCATCCAGCTCGTTGGACAACCCGGCCAGGCTCTCCGAGTCCACACGCGCCGCCTGGGCCAGTTCGGCAACCAGCTGCGCATCCCCGTGAATCTGGCTGATGTGCCGGTTGATGTCCTCGGCCACCTGGTGTTGTTCCTCGGCCGCCGTGGCGATCTGGGTGTTCATGTCGCGGATCACGTCCACCGACTCGCGGATCTGCCCGAAGCTGTCACGGGCCATGCCGATGCGGCTTACCGATTGCTGCGAAACTTCCAGGCTGGCATGCATCTGCGCGGCCACTTCGGCGGTGCGGCTGGCCAGGTTGCCGAGCAGGCCGTCGATCTCGGCGGTGGAGTCGGCGGTGCGCTTGGCCAGCGCCCGCACTTCGTCGGCGACCACGGCAAAGCCGCGGCCCTGCTCACCGGCGCGGGCCGCTTCGATGGCGGCGTTGAGGGCCAGCAGGTTGGTCTGTTCGGCAATCGAGCGGATGGTGCCCAGGATCGACTGGATGGCGTTGCTGTCGCGCTCCAGTTGCTGGATCGACTGCGCCGATTGCTCGATCTCCTGGCTCAGGCGGTCGACGCTGTGCACCGCTGCGTCGATCTGCTGCTGGCCTTCACGGGCCTGCTGCTGGCCGCTGTCGGCCGATTGCGCTGCCTGGCTACAGGAACGTGCCACTTCGTTGGCAGTGGCGACCATTTCGTGGAAAGCGGTAGAGACCATGTCCACGGCTTCGCGCTGGCGGCCCGCCGCTTCGGCCATGTCGCTGGATACGCGGGTCGAACTGGTCGAGGTGCTGAGGATTTTGCCGGCTGCGGCGCCGATGTGCTGGATGAGGCTGCGAATGGCACCGAGGAACTGGTTGAACCAGTTGGCCAGTTGTGCGGTTTCGTCGCGGCCGCGAATTTCCAGGTTGCGGGTCAGGTCGCCTTCGCCCTGGGCAATGTCTTCCAGGCCGCTGGTTACGCTGTTGATCGGACGCACGATCAGCTTGGCGAAGGTTGCACCGACCACAGCGAACAGCGCCGCCAGCACAACGGCCACGATGCCGATCAGCCAGGTCAGGCGGGTGGTGGTCTGCATCACTTCGCTTTGCTCGATCAGGCCGATCAAGGTCCAGCCCAGCTGTTCATCCGGGTAGATATTGGCCATGTAGCGCACGCCACCCAGCTCGACTTCAGCCAGCCCCTTGCCGTGCTTGGCCAGCTCGGCGTAGCCGTCGCCAAAACTCGCCAGTGGCTTGAAGTTGTGCTTGGCGTCACGTGGGTCGACCAGCACGTTGCCGTTGTTTTCCACCAGCAGCACGTAGCCGCTGTCGCCCAGCTTGATCTGCTGCACGATCTCGGTAAGGCCTTTGAGCGAGACGTCGACGTTGACCACGCCGCCAGGGTTGCCCAGCTGGTTGGCGACGGTGCGTACGGTGCTGACCAGCACGGCGTCGTCGGGCGCCCAGTAGTAGGCTTCGGTGCGCAGGGTCTTGCCAGGGTTGGCCATGGCCAGTTGGTACCAGGGGCGGGTGCGAGGGTCGTAATTGACGAACTTCTGCCCGGCCGGCCAGCCAACGTAACCACCGTCATTCACCCCGTAGGACAGGTAGGCATAGGCGGGGTGCGAGGTGGCCAGGCGGGTCATGAACTCCAGCACTTTGCTGGCCTGCTCGCCCAGTTCGTAGGACGGCGTCGCGCTCATGTACTTGTTCAGTTCACTGCCGGTAGCGGCAACCAGTGGCTGTGCCGCCATGTACTCGACGTTCTGGTTGATGCCCTGGAAGAAGATGTTCATCGCGTTGCTGACCTGGCGGATTTCCCGGCTGCTGCCGTCCAGGAACCCGTCGCGTGCCTCGCCTCGCAGATTGAGGACCACCAAGGTGGCCACCAGGACGATGGGCAAGCCGGCAATGACCGCGAATGCCCAGGTCAGTTTCTGTTTGATGCTCATCGATGCCCCCGGATTGTTATTGTCGCTACTCGAAGCAGGTAACAATTGCATCGGCAGCATCCGGGTTTAATGTAGGAAAAGTCCCCGTATTTATTGGATCAAGTCGTGGGCGAGTGACTAGCGGTCGTGTTTGGGCCGATAGGGCCTGTCAGAAGGACGGGCGCCTCAGTGACAGCAGCCACCCGCAGCGCCATTTGCCAGGTCCTTGAGGATCGGGCAATCCGGGCGGTCGTCCCCCTGGCAGTGCGAAACCAGTTCACCGAGGGTGTCACGCAGGCTTACCAGCTCCTCGATGCGCCGGTTCAGTTCCTCGATGTGCTGCAGGGCCAGAGCTTTGACATCGGCGCTGGCGCGCTGGCGGTCTTGCCACAAGGTCAGCAACTTGCCGACTTCTTCGAGGGAGAAGCCCAGGTCGCGGGAGCGCTTGATGAATGCCAGGCTGTGCAGGTCTTCGGCCTGGTACAGGCGGTAGCCGCTGTCGCTGCGTGTTGCGGGCTTGAGCAGGCCGATGGATTCGTAATAACGGATCATCTTGGTGCTGAGCCCGCTGCGGCGGGCGGCCTGGCCGATGTTCATGGAGCCTCCTGGGTATCGCTGCTGGGTTTCCAGGCCTTGAGCCACAACGCGTTGCTCACCACGCTGACGCTGGACAGGGCCATGGCGGCGCCCGCCAGTACCGGGTTGAGGTAACCCAGCGCGGCCAGCGGGATGCCGATGAGGTTATAGATGAACGCCCAGAACAGGTTCTGGCGGATCTTCGCGTAGGTCTTGCGGCTGATCTCCAACGCAGCCGGCACCAGGCGCGGGTCGCCGCGCATCAGGGTAATGCCGGCGGCCTGCATGGCCACATCGGTGCCGCCGCCCATGGCAATGCCGATATCGGCGGCGGCCAGTGCCGGGGCATCGTTGATACCATCGCCAACCATGGCGACTACGCCATCGCGCTTCAGTGTGGTCACGGTTGCCGCCTTGTCGGCCGGCAGCACTTCGGCATGCACGTCATCGATGCCCAGGGCATCGGCTACCACCTTGGCGCTACCCCGGTTGTCGCCGGTCAGCAGGTGGCTGCTGATGGCTTGTGCATGCAGGGCCTCGATCGCCTGCAGGGCACCAGGCTTGAGGCTGTCACCAAAGGCGAACAGGCCCAGTACACGGGGCTGCGTGCCGCGTTCGATCAGCCACGACAGGGTGCGCCCCTCGGCCTCCCAGGCTTGCGCCTGGGAGGCCAGGTCTCCGGCTGGCAGGGCGCTTTCGTCGAGCAGGCGGCGGTTGCCCAGGGCCAGCTCGCGGCCTTCGACCCAGCCGGCGATGCCGCGCCCGGTCAGCGCCTGGCTGCCGGTGACGGCGGGTACGTCCAGCCCTTGTTCGGCGCAGGCATCCAGCACCGCCTTGGCCAGCGGGTGTTCGCTGCCGCGCTGCAGGGCGCCAGCCAGGCGGTGCAGGTCGGCGCTGCTGCCCACCTGCGCCTGGCTGTGGACCACCCTAGGGCTGCCGGAGGTGAGGGTGCCGGTCTTGTCGAACACCACGCGGTTGACTGCATGAGCACGTTCCAGGGCTTCAGCGTCCTTGATCAGGATGCCGTGGCGGGCGGCGACCCCGGTGCCGGCCATGATCGCGGCGGGGGTGGCCAGGCCGAGTGCACAGGGGCAGGCGATGACCAGCACGGCAACGGCGTTGATCAGCGCGGTTTCCAGTGGCGCGCCGGCCAGCCACCAACCGCCCAGGGTAATCAGTGCCAGCACCAGCACGGCCGGGACGAATACCTGGCTGACCCGGTCGACCAGCTTCTGGATCGGGGCCTTGGCGGCCTGGGCGTCTTCGACCAGGCGGATGATGCGTGCCAGCACGGTTTCGGTGCCCAGCGCCTGGGTGCGTACCAGCAACCGGCCTTCACCATTGATGGCGCCGCCGGTGACGCTGTCGCCAGGTTGCTTGGGCACCGGCAGGCTTTCGCCACTGATGAGCGCTTCATCGGCATGGCTGCTGCCGTCCTCGACCTGGCCATCGACCGGGAAGCGCTCACCAGGCTTGACCAGCACCAGGTCGCCGAGGCGCAGCTGGGCGATGGCAACGTCTTCTTCGCGGCCATCGACTACGCGCACGGCCCGTTCCGGGCGCAGGGCTTCGAGGGCGCGGATGGCGCTGGCAGTCTGGCGTTTGGCGCGGCTTTCCAGGTACTTGCCCAGCAGTACCAGGGCAATCACCACGGCCGAGGCTTCGAAATACAAGTGTGGCGCCATGCCCGCCGAAGCCTGCGCCCATTGGTACAGGCTCAGGCCGTAACCGGCGCTGGTACCCAGGGCTACCAGCAGGTCCATGTTGCCGGCGCCGGCGCGCACGGCCTTCCAGGCCGCCACGTAGAAGCGGGCTCCGAGCACGAACTGCACAGGCGTGGCCAGCACGAACTGCACCCAGGCGGGCAACATCCAGTGCACCCCAAACGGTTGCAGCAGCATGGGCAGCACCAGCGGCAAGGCCAGTACCAGAGCCGCGCCGACGGCCAGGCGTTCGTTGCGCAGGCGATGCTGGTTGGCGCCTGGGTCGTCCCTGGCTGTTTGCGGCAGGCTGGCGCTGTAGCCGGCCTTTTGCACCGCGTCGATCAGCAGGTTGTCGTTGACCGACGAGAGCACTTCCAGGTGTGCCCGTTCGCTGGCCAGGTTGACGCTTACCTGTTCCACGCCTGGCAGCTTGGCAAGGGCTCGCTCGACACGCCCGACGCAACTGGCGCAGGTCATGCCGCCGATCTGCAGCTCGACGGTGCGGGTGGGCACGCTGTAGCCGGCTTCGCGTACCGCATCGACCAGCGCGGGCAGGCTGTTGGCTGGGGCCTGGATCCGGGCCTGTTCGGTGGCGAGGTTGACACTGACCTGTTCGGTGCCGGTGACCTTGCGCAGGGCGCGTTCGACCCGACCGGCACAGCTGGCGCAGGTCATGCCGGCGATCGGCAGGTCATAAGTGGTAGATGCGGGCATGGGCTGTCCTCCTTGTGCGTGCCGCCAGCATCAACCTTGCCACGCGGGTAAGGTCAATAGCCCAGGCCGGCTCGTTGCAACTCCAGCCCATGTTGCCCCATGGCGATGCGGTATTTGTTGATCTGGCCCGCCTGCAGGTTCAGTCGTGTGCTGCGTTGGTCCTCGATACCCGGCGCGCAGCCCGGCATCTGCCCGGGCAGTATGCGCAGGCGCACGTCCACAGGGCCTGCTGGCAGGTTGAACGAGGTGGACTGCTCCTGGAATACCCGCCCGGAGAGCTGGTCGTTGAGGTAGATGCCGATTTCGCAACTGGTGGCCACTTCCAGGCGCTCGCGGGAAATGATCAGTACGCTGTAGTCCGAGTTGCCCTCGGCGCTGGCCGGTGGCACCGCAGCCAGCGTGCTCAATAGCCCGACGGCGCCCAATACTGCCCTGAACATGAAGAATCTCCTGCTTGCCTGATCATCAAAGGCGCAGCTTGGCCGACGCGCGCGCGGATTTCCACCCCGGCAGTTGTTGGCAAGTCTTGACCTTGACCCGGTGGCAAGCTTGAGACTGGCCAAAACTGAAGGAGGTAACCCCCATGCAAGTGTTCAATGTACAAGGCATGACCTGTGGCCACTGTGTGAAAGCCGTGACCCGGGCCGTGCAGGAGCAGGACGCAGCAGCCACGGTGGAAGTCGACCTGGCGGCCAGGCAGGTACGGGTGCAGAGCGAGTTGGCGCAAGAACAGATTCTTGCGGCCATTCGCGATGAAGGTTATCAGGCCGAAGTTGCCTGAAGACTTACCTGTGGGAGCGGGCGTGCCCGTTCCCACAGGTAGCGGTAGCCATCGGAACTGTTGCAAATGTTTTCGTACTCACGGGTACACAGCAGGTAGAATCAAGCACTTGCTTAGCCTGCTATGGATTTCTGATGAACCTGCGAATGGTGCTCATCCTGGGCGCACTCAGTGCGTTCGGGCCCTTGGCGATCGACTTCTACCTGCCTGCCTTCCCGGCGATGGCGCAGGCGTTCGCCACCGATGAAAAACATGTCCAGACCACCTTGGCCGTCTACTTCCTCGGCTTGTCCATCGGCCAGCTGGCCTATGGCCCGGTGGCTGACCGCTTTGGTCGACGCAAACCGCTGATGTTCGGTGTGACCCTGTTCACCCTGGCGTCGCTGGCCTGTGCCTATGCTCCCAACCTCGAGACCCTGGTGCTGGCGCGGTTTGTCCAGGCGCTGGGTGGTTGCGCTGGCATGGTGCTGTCGCGGGCGATCGTCAGCGACAAATGCGACCCGGTGGCTTCGGCCAAGGTGTTCTCGCAACTGATGTTGGTCATGGGCCTGGCGCCGATCCTGGCGCCGATGCTGGGTGGGGTACTGGTGAACCTGGCCGGCTGGCAATTGATCTTCCTCGCCCTCAGCCTGTTCAGTGCCGGATGCCTGCTGGCAGTCAGCCTCGGACTGCCGGAAAGCCTGCCCGCGCACATGCCGCGCCAGCCACTGTCTGGCGCCTTGCGCCAATACCTGCGGCTGCTCGCTGACCGGGTATTCCTCGGCCATGCCTTGACCGGCGGGGTCGCGATTGCCGGGATGTTCGCCTACATTGCCGGCTCACCTTTCGTCTTCATCAAGCTTTACGGTGTGCCGGCCGGGCATTACGGCTGGTTGTTCGGCACCAATGCTGCCGGTTTCATCCTTATGGCGCAGGTGAATGCCCGTTTGCTGGCCAAACGTGGCCCGGCATTCCTGCTGGTGCGGGCGGTCTGGCTATACCTGGTTGCAGGCCTGGTGTTGCTGGGGGTGGCGGCGCTGCGTCCGGCGCAGTTGTGGCCACTGCTGGTGCCATTGTTCGTCTGTATCGCCAGCCTCGGCTGCATCATCCCCAACGCTTCGGCCTGTGCCATGAGCGGGCAGGGCGCGCGGGCCGGCAGTGCCTCGGCGTTGATTGGCTGCCTGCAGTTCAGTGTCGCTGCCGGCGCGGCGGCGCTGGTCGGGCTGCTGCACGACGGCAGTGCAATACCGATGGCGCTGGTGATCAGTTTGTGTGGCGCGCTGGTGGTCAGTGCCGCACTGCTGACCCGGCGTTTGCAGGCCAGGGCTCGCGCATAAGCGGGTGAGGTGCCTGCAGGCGAGTTTCCAGCGTGGCGACGAAGGCACGCGCTTCGGCTTCGCTGCGGAAACCGACCACGTGCTGGTCGAGTTGGACCTGCCAGGGGCAGGCAGGGTTTCGGCTCGACGTACTGACGACTATTTTCATCGCGGCATACCTCCAGAGGGAAACAGCCGAGCAAGTGTAGCGCCGCCCCTTCTGCATGCCAGGACCTGCAGCAGTGTCCTGACTGACGGTCGGGCCTGCATGCTCGCAGGTTTTTTATTCCCGCCCCCGGGGCGCAACACCCCTTAGGTGCGTGGAACCTTCGCTGCGGTTTGCGCTACTTGTAGAAAGCAACTGTGGGGCGCATCCGAAGTTGCGTCAGGTGTTTCTACCGCTCGACGTTCCTGCCCCCGCAGCCTGTATGACCCGGCTGTTTCAGCACGGGGCCTGGGCCGGGCTTGCAAGTTTGCCCGCGGCTCACCATGGGTAGGCCTACCCAGTTGTTTCCGGGCGGAGCTGCCGCAGCGGTGGGGCTGCCTGAGTGGCGTTTTTTGCGGCTTATACTGGCGAACCAGGCCAGTGCCAGCGAGAGGCGCTTCCCTGCCAGGGTTGGCCATCGCATCCACACAGTGAACTTGCAGGGAGTTACAGGGACATGAACGCAGCCAGCAGTATCAGCCAGATTGCCAGCCTGATGGCCGATCCCAAGCGCAGTGCCATGTTGTGGGCTTTGATCGATGGCACACCACGCTTGGCCAAGGAACTTGCGGTGATGACCGGCCTGACCTCGTCATCGGCCTGTGCTCATCTTTCCTTGTTGTCGTCTGCCGGCTTGCTCCGGCATGAAGCGCGGGGCCGCAAGCGCTATTTCTGCCTGGCGACGCCGCAGGTCGGGGCTGCAGTGGAGGCGCTGGCCAGTGTCCAGCTCGAAAGCGCCAAGGGCGCGCAGGCCAAGGCGCCGGTGCCACCCTTGCCAATGTCGGTGCGCCGGGCGCGCCGCTGTGGTGATCATCTGGGCGGGGAGCTGGCCAGCGAGCTGTATCACCGGCTGGTGGTCGCGGGCTGGCTGGAGGGCAGTGGTCGGCAACTGATGGTCAGTGATGAAGGGCGGACGCAGTTGGCGCTGGTCGGGGTTTACATCGATGCGCTGGCACCGCACCAGCAACGTGGCTGCGTGATCTGCCACTGCACCGAGCGCAACGACCAGGGGCCGCATCTGGGCGGCGTGCTGGGGCAGGCCTTGTTCAGGCTGTTCCTTCAATCTGGCTGGATGCGCGAGGCCGAGGATACACGGGCTTTGCATATCTCGGCGTTGGGCATCCAGCAGATCAATCGCATTGCCCGCGTGCCGACGTTGCAGGTCGGCTGAGCGCAACGCCGCCATTCATTCAGACCAACCGCGCATCCAGGCTGTTCTGGGCCAGGCGACGGGCCTGGGCTTCGGTCATGCCCAGGTGGGTGTACAGGGCGTGGAAGTTTTCGGTGATGTAGCCGCCGAAGTAGGCCGGGTCGTCCGAGTTGACCGTAACCTTCACGCCGCGCTCGAGCATGTCGAGGATGTTGTGCTGGCTCATGTGGTCGAACACACAGAGCTTGGTGTTCGACAACGGGCACACTGTGAGCGGGATCTGCTCGTCGATGATGCGCTGCATCAGGCGCTCGTCCTCGATAGCGCGCACGCCGTGGTCGATGCGCTTGACCTTCAACAGGTCCAGGGCCTCCCAGATGTACTCGGGTGGGCCTTCTTCACCGGCATGGGCAACGGCGACGAAGCCTTCGCTGCGAGCGCGATCGAACACGCGCTGGAACTTGCTGGGCGGGTGGCCCATTTCCGAGCTGTCCAGGCCAACGGCGATGAATGCATCGCGGAACGGCAGCGCCTGGTCGAGGGTTTTCTGCGCTTCTTCTTCGCTGAGGTGGCGCAGGAAGCTGAGGATCAGGCCACTGCTGATGCCCAGTTGCTTGCGGCCATCCTTGAGTGCCTGGTCGATGCCGTTGAGCACCACTTCGAAGGGGATGCCGCGGTCGGTGTGGGTTTGCGGGTCGAAAAACGGTTCGGTGTGGATAACGTTCTGTGCCTTGCAACGTTGCAGGTAAGCCCAGGTCAGGTCGTAGAAGTCCTGCTCGGTGCGCAGCACATCGGCACCCTGGTAATACAGGTCGAGGAATTCCTGCAGGTTGTTGAAGGCATAGGCAGCACGCAAGGTTTCCACGTCGGCCCACGGCAAGGCGATCTTGTTGCGCTCGGCCAGGGCGAACAGCAGCTCGGGCTCCAGCGAGCCTTCCAAGTGCAGGTGCAGTTCGGCCTTGGGCAGGGCGTTCAACCAGTCATACATAGTGGGTCATCTCGATCAGGTACGGTTGCCGTCATTCTACAGGGCCTGGCCGGGCAATGCGCCCGGCCAGGCTGCGCCCCGGTGAATCACCAGACCAGGGGCTCGCCTTTGTAGTTGATGAAGCGCAGGCCGCCGTGGCCGCTCTGCGCCTTGATCTGTTCGAGCATGCCGCGGGTGCTGGTCAGCACGTCGATCTCGGCGTTCTCGCCGCCCATGTCGGTTTTTACCCAGCCCGGGTGCATGGCCAGCACACACAGGTCGGGGCGTTGCTGTTCCACGACGAAGCTGTTGATCATCGAGTTGAGCGCCGCCTTGCTGGCCTTGTAAAGGCAGATTTCGCCGCCGTCGGGGATGGTTACGCTGCCCAGGATCGAACTCATGAAGGCCAGTACACCGCTACCTTCACGCACCTGGCCGACCAGGCGGCGGGCCACGCGGATCGGTGCCACGGCGTTGGTCATGAACAACTCACCAATATCCTTGTTCTGCACCGCTTCCAGGTCTTGTGGCAGGGGGCCCATGATGCCGGCATTGACGAAGACCAGATCGAATACCTGGCCTTGCAGGTGCTGTTTGAGGTTATCCAGTTGGGCCGTATCGTTCATTTCCAGCTGCTCGATGCGTACACCGGGCACTTCGGCCAGGGCTCCAGGCTGCTGCGGGTTGCGCACGGTGGCGGTAATGTTCCAGCCGTCCTCATGCAGGCGTTGCACCAGGCCAAGGCCCAGCCCGCGTGAGGCGCCAATGATGAGGGCCGATCTTGAAGAAGCCATAGGATCATTCCTTTAACGGTGCCTGAAAAGGTAATGAGCATACGTCATAGTGAGCACAGGTGCCCGCCCGATGAGTGGATAAAAATTGACCAGTGGCCCAGGGCCCTGCATGGCCGGGCGCCTGGCCTGTTGGCGCACGGGTTATCCACAAGCTGTTCCACAGTTATTGTGTGCAAGCCGAGAGGAAAGGCGGGGACTTTTGCTGTTGCATTGGGGATAACTCGCAGGCATTCAGCCGTTCGAAGCTATCCCAATGCTCTGATCAATAAATGATCAATGCTCTGCGGGCCTTGAAGCTATTGGTCTGCAAGCGAGTGCCCCAAGCTTATCCACAGGCCGACCCACAGTTGTTGTGGGCAATGTTCAGCGTGCTTCGAGCAGAATGCGCCCGCGGCTCAGGTCGGCTAGTTGCTGCTGCAACGACGCCAGGTGGGCGTCACCGAGGGCAATCAGCAAGTCAACACCATTGGCGGTGAACTGCTCGTCCAGAACCAGGCCGTCAAACTCCGCCAGGCGCAACTTCACCAGCGCCAGTTCGCTGAAACTGCAGCTGCAGGTGAATTCGCTGCGCTGCACCAGCAGCCGCTTCGGTGCCTGTTGCAGGCATTTGTTGGCACCGCCGCCGTAGGCTCTGGCCAAGCCACCGGTGCCCAACTGGATGCCGCCGTACCAGCGGATCACCAGCACCACCACCTGGTCGCAGTCCTGCGCTTCGATCGCTGCCAGGATCGGCCGCCCGGCGGTGCCGCCCGGTTCGCCATCATCACTGCTGCGGTACTGCGCGCCAAGCTTCCAGGCCCAGCAATTATGGGTAGCGGCCAGGTCGCTGTGGCGCTCGATGAAACTCATCGCTTCGGCGGCACTGCTGATTGGCCCGGCGAGGGTGATGAAGCGGCTTTTGCGGATTTCCTCGCGGTATTCGCACAGGTCGAGCAGGGTAGAAGGCATAGATGGCGGTCAGGCAGCCGGCTTGATGCCGCAGCCTTTGAGGATGATGTGGATAAGGTTGTTGCTCGCGTCTTCCATGTCCTGCTTGGTCAGGCGGCTACGGCCGGTAACCTGGCAGATCTGGGTGGCGAAGTCGGCGTAGTGCTGGGTGCTGCCCCAGAGCAGGAAGATCAGGTGCACGGGGTCGACCGGGTCCATCTTGCCGGCTTCGATCCAGGCCTGGAATACCGCGGCTCGGCCGCGGAACCATTCACGGTAGTCGGCACTGAAATATTCGGTCAGACAAGTGCCGCCGCTGATCACTTCCATGGCGAAAATCCGCGAGGCTTGCGGGTTGCGCCGGGAGAATTCCATCTTGGTGCGGATGTACTGGCTCAGGGCTTCGGCGGGGTCGTCGTCGACACTCAAGGCGTTGAAGGTGCTGTCCCACAACTCGATGATGTTGCTGAGCACGGCAATGTACAGGCCCAGCTTGTTGGTGAAGTAGTAATGCAGGTTGGCCTTGGGCAACCCCGCCTTGAGGGCGATGGTGTTCATGCTGGTGCCCTTGAAACCATGGCGGGCGAACTCGTCTTCGGCGGCCTGGATAATAGCCTGTTCGTTCTTCTGGCGAATGCGGCCCGCGGGCTTGCCCGAGGTGGCGAGGCGATGCGCAGGGACTTCTAGGGTCATGGACGATTCCGTACGGGTCAGTGGCTGCGGCTGTCGGACAAGATTACCTGCCTGCGCCGAAGTGACAAGCGTTAGCGGCAAAGACTGGCATCAGCGTGTCGCAGCCAGGCTCTCGAGAAAGCTTTCCAGCACCAGGTTTGGCCGCCGGCCTTTGCGCGTTACCCAGCTGAGGCTCAAGTCATAGAAGCGCTGCCGGGGCTTGAGTGCTCGCAGGCGGCCTTGCTGTACCCAGAAGGTGGCGTAGTGGTCTGGCAGGTAGCCGATATAGCGCCCGGTAAGGATGAGAAACGCCATGCCTTCGCGGTCCGAGGCACTGGCCGTGCAGTTCAGGGCCTGGTAATGGGCCTGGATCTCGGCCGGCAGGCGGAAGGTGGGGGCGATGGCTTCCTGGCTGTTGAGGCGGTCGTCATCTATCTGCTGGTCGTCAGCGTAAAACAGCGGGTGGCCGACGGCGCAGTACAGCAGCGAACGCTCGCTGTACAACGGCTGGTATTCCAGGCCCGAAAGCGGGCTGGTCTGCGGTACCACGCCGACATGCAGGCTACCGTCGAGCACGCCGTGTTCGACCTGGCTGGGCGCGATCATGCGGATCTGGATGCGCACATCGGGGCCTCGGTCCTTGAGTTCGGCCAGGGCATGGGTGATGCGCATGTGCGGCAAGGTGACCAGGTTGTCGGTCAGGCCAATGTTCAGCTCGCCACGCAAATGCTGATGCAGGCCGTTGACCTCGGTGCGGAAGCTTTCCAGGGCGCTGAGCAATTGCAGGGCTGAATGGTAGACCTCGCGGCCTTCCTCGGTCAGCGAGAATCCGGCGCGGCCGCGCTGGCACAAGCGCAAGCCCAGGCGTTGCTCCAGGTCGTTCATTTGCTGGCTGATGGCCGAGCGACCAATGCCCAGCACGTTCTCGGCAGCCGAGAAGCCTCCGCACTCGACAACGCTGCGGTAGATTTTCAGCAGGCGGATGTCGAAATCGCTGACTTGGGCGAGTGGATCGGGGCGTCGGCTCATCAGTTTAGTCAGGGCCTGTCTGAAGGTTAGAAATGTTGGCTTTTTCAGACTTTATCGCCGTGCCACCTTAGCTGCAACAACATCCATCGTTGCCTAATCGTCTTCCGAGGAACCGCCGATGAACATGCCCGAAACCGCCAGCGCCGGTATCGCCAGCCAGCTCAAGCTGGATGCCCACTGGATGCCCTACACCGCCAACCGCAACTTCCAGCGCGACCCGCGCCTGATCGTGGCGGCCGAAGGCAACCATCTGGTCGATGACAAGGGGCGCAAGATCTTCGATGCGCTGTCCGGTCTGTGGACCTGTGGCGCCGGGCATACCCGCAAGGAAATCACCGAGGCGGTAGCGCGCCAGGTCGGTACCCTGGATTACTCTCCGGCCTTCCAGTTCGGCCACCCGCTGTCGTTCCAGCTGGCCGAGAAAATCACCGAGCTGACTCCGGGCGACCTGAACCATGTGTTCTATACCAACTCCGGTTCCGAGTGTGCCGACACCGCCCTGAAGATGGTGCGCGCCTACTGGCGCCTGAAAGGCCAGGCAACCAAGACCAAGATCATCGGCCGCGCCCGCGGCTACCACGGCGTTAACATCGCCGGCACCAGCCTGGGGGGGGTCAACGGCAACCGCAAGCTGTTCGGCCAGTTGCTGGATGTCGACCACCTGCCTCACACCGTGCTGCCGGTGAACGCCTTCTCCAAGGGCCTGCCGGAAGAGGGCGGCATCGCCCTGGCCGACGAAATGCTCAAGCTGATCGAGCTGCACGATGCCTCCAACATCGCTGCCGTGATCGTCGAGCCACTGGCTGGTTCGGCCGGCGTACTGCCGCCGCCGAAGGGCTACTTGAAGCGTCTGCGTGAAATCTGCACCCAGCACAACATCCTGCTGATCTTCGACGAAGTGATCACCGGTTTCGGCCGCATGGGTGCAATGACCGGTGCCGAAGCCTTCGGCGTAACCCCGGACCTGATGTGCATCGCCAAGCAGGTGACCAACGGCGCCATCCCGATGGGCGCGGTTATCGCCAGCAGCGAGATCTACCAGACCTTCATGAACCAGCCGACCCCGGAATACGCCGTGGAATTCCCGCATGGCTACACCTATTCCGCCCACCCGGTAGCTTGCGCCGCCGGTATCGCGGCGCTGGACCTGCTGCAGAAAGAGAACCTGGTGCAGTCGGCTGCCGAGCTGGCGCCGCACTTCGAGAAGCTGCTGCACGGCGTGAAGGGCACGAAGAACATCGTTGATATCCGTAACTACGGCCTGGCCGGCGCGATCCAGATCGCGGCCCGTGACGGTGATGCCATCGTGCGCCCGTATGAAGCGGCAATGAAACTGTGGAAGGCGGGCTTCTATGTGCGCTTCGGTGGCGACACCCTGCAGTTCGGCCCAACCTTCAATACTACGCCGCAGCAACTGGACCGCCTGTTCGACGCAGTGGGCGAAACCCTGAACCTGATCGACTGATCTGTCCGGTTCTGATGTCCGGCGCGTGGGTACTTATCGCGCGCCTGGCTCAACCCTCTTTATCTGGAGTTTTCATGAGCATTGTTCAGCACCTGATCCACGGCGAGCTGGTTACCAAGGGTGAGCGCAGCGCCGATGTCTTCAATCCGTCCACTGGCCAGGCTGTACGCAAGGTCGAGCTGGCCAGCCGCGCGACCGTGCAGCAGGCGATCGATTCGGCCAAGGCGGCCTTCCCGGCGTGGCGCAACACGCCACCGGCCAAGCGTGCCCAGGTCATGTTCCGCTTCAAGCAACTGCTGGAGCAGAATGAAGCACGCATCGCGCAGATGATCAGCGAAGAACACGGCAAGACCCTCGAAGACGCCGCGGGGGAACTGAAGCGTGGCATCGAGAACGTCGAGTTCGCCTGCGCAGCGCCAGAAGTGCTGAAAGGCGAGTACAGCCGCAACGTCGGCCCGAACATCGACGCCTGGTCCGACTTCCAGCCGTTGGGCGTGGTTGCCGGCATCACCCCGTTCAACTTCCCGGCCATGGTGCCGCTGTGGATGTACCCACTGGCCATCGCCTGTGGCAACGCGTTCATCCTCAAGCCTTCCGAGCGTGACCCGAGCTCGACGCTGTACATCGCCCAGCTGTTGCACGAGGCCGGCCTGCCGAACGGCATCCTCAACGTGGTGCATGGTGACAAGGAAGCGGTGGATGCACTGATCGAAGCGCCGGAGGTGAAGGCTCTTAGCTTCGTCGGTTCGACCCCGATCGCCGAGTACATCTATGCCGAAGGCACCAAGCGTGGCAAGCGCGTGCAAGCCCTGGGTGGTGCCAAGAACCATGCAGTGCTGATGCCCGATGCCGACCTGGACAACGCAGTCAGTGCCCTGATGGGGGCGGCCTATGGTTCCTGCGGCGAGCGTTGCATGGCTATTTCGGTAGCGGTGTGCGTGGGTGACCAGGTGGCGGATGCGCTGATCGCCAAGCTCGAACCGCAGATCAAGGCACTGAAGATTGGTGCCGGCACCTCGTGTGGCCTGGACATGGGCCCGTTGGTGACTGCTGCAGCCCGTGACAAGGTGGTGGGCTACATTGATGAGGGTGTTGCTGCTGGTGCCAAGCTGGTGGTGGATGGTCGTGGCTACCGTGTGGCCGGTAATGAGGATGGCTACTTCGTGGGTGGCACCTTGTTCGACCAGGTGACCCCCGAGATGCGCATCTATAAGGAAGAGATCTTTGGCCCGGTGCTGTGCGTGGTGCGTGTGAACAGCCTGGAGCAGGCCATGCAGCTGATCAATGACCACGAATACGGCAATGGCACCTGCATCTTCACTCGGGATGGCGAAGCGGCGCGGTTGTTCTGCGACGAGATCGAAGTGGGCATGGTCGGCGTCAACGTGCCGTTGCCGGTGCCGGTGGCTTACCACAGCTTTGGTGGCTGGAAGCGTTCGCTGTTCGGCGACCTGCATGCCTATGGCCCGGACGGGGTGCGCTTCTATACCCGTCGCAAGGCGATTACCCAGCGCTGGCCGCAGCGGGCGAGCCACGAGGCTTCGCAGTTTGCGTTCCCTAGTTTGTAAGGGATGGTGAAGAAGCGGGGAGGCCGGTAGGCCTCCCCGCTTTTGTTTTTCAGTGATATGAAGGTTTCTTGAAATTAAAGGTTGACGCGGTTTCGGATCCCCTTATAATGCGCCCCACTTCCAGCGAGATCGGAACGAAAAACTCCTTGTTCATCAATGAGTTAAGTAGTAACGAAGAAGCTGAAAGGGCTACGATCGAATGATCGGCAGCGGTCGAGATGAAGGTTGACAGCGTTTCAAAACGCTGTATGATTCGCCTCCCGCTACGAGAGATCGCAGTGAGTCAAGTGTTTGAAGCTAAACGAGTTTCTCGCAAAAAACTTCAAAATAAACGCTTGACAGCAAATGAGGAAAGCGTAGAATGCGCGCCTCGGTTGAGACGAAACGCTCTTAACCAAACGCTCTTTAACAAATCGAATCAAGCAATTCGTGTGGGTGCTTGTGAGTACGGACTGATAGTCACAAAGATTATCAGCATCACAAGTGGCCATGCGAGAAATCACATAGTCATTTGAGATTGCTGAGCCAAGTTTAGGGTTTCTTAAAAACCCAAGCAGTATTGAACTGAAGAGTTTGATCATGGCTCAGATTGAACGCTGGCGGCAGGCCTAACACATGCAAGTCGAGCGGATGACGGGAGCTTGCTCCTTGATTCAGCGGCGGACGGGTGAGTAATGCCTAGGAATCTGCCTGGTAGTGGGGGACAACGTTTCGAAAGGAACGCTAATACCGCATACGTCCTACGGGAGAAAGTGGGGGATCTTCGGACCTCACGCTATCAGATGAGCCTAGGTCGGATTAGCTAGTTGGTGAGGTAATGGCTCACCAAGGCGACGATCCGTAACTGGTCTGAGAGGATGATCAGTCACACTGGAACTGAGACACGGTCCAGACTCCTACGGGAGGCAGCAGTGGGGAATATTGGACAATGGGCGAAAGCCTGATCCAGCCATGCCGCGTGTGTGAAGAAGGTCTTCGGATTGTAAAGCACTTTAAGTTGGGAGGAAGGGCAGTAAGCTAATACCTTGCTGTTTTGACGTTACCGACAGAATAAGCACCGGCTAACTCTGTGCCAGCAGCCGCGGTAATACAGAGGGTGCAAGCGTTAATCGGAATTACTGGGCGTAAAGCGCGCGTAGGTGGTTCGTTAAGTTGGATGTGAAAGCCCCGGGCTCAACCTGGGAACTGCATCCAAAACTGGCGAGCTAGAGTACGGTAGAGGGTGGTGGAATTTCCTGTGTAGCGGTGAAATGCGTAGATATAGGAAGGAACACCAGTGGCGAAGGCGACCACCTGGACTGATACTGACACTGAGGTGCGAAAGCGTGGGGAGCAAACAGGATTAGATACCCTGGTAGTCCACGCCGTAAACGATGTCAACTAGCCGTTGGAATCCTTGAGATTTTAGTGGCGCAGCTAACGCATTAAGTTGACCGCCTGGGGAGTACGGCCGCAAGGTTAAAACTCAAATGAATTGACGGGGGCCCGCACAAGCGGTGGAGCATGTGGTTTAATTCGAAGCAACGCGAAGAACCTTACCAGGCCTTGACATGCAGAGAACTTTCCAGAGATGGATTGGTGCCTTCGGGAACTCTGACACAGGTGCTGCATGGCTGTCGTCAGCTCGTGTCGTGAGATGTTGGGTTAAGTCCCGTAACGAGCGCAACCCTTGTCCTTAGTTACCAGCACGTCATGGTGGGCACTCTAAGGAGACTGCCGGTGACAAACCGGAGGAAGGTGGGGATGACGTCAAGTCATCATGGCCCTTACGGCCTGGGCTACACACGTGCTACAATGGTCGGTACAGAGGGTTGCCAAGCCGCGAGGTGGAGCTAATCTCACAAAACCGATCGTAGTCCGGATCGCAGTCTGCAACTCGACTGCGTGAAGTCGGAATCGCTAGTAATCGCGAATCAGAATGTCGCGGTGAATACGTTCCCGGGCCTTGTACACACCGCCCGTCACACCATGGGAGTGGGTTGCACCAGAAGTAGCTAGTCTAACCTTCGGGGGGACGGTTACCACGGTGTGATTCATGACTGGGGTGAAGTCGTAACAAGGTAGCCGTAGGGGAACCTGCGGCTGGATCACCTCCTTAATCGACGACATCAGCCTGCTGATGAGCTCCCACACGAATTGCTTGATTCATGGTTGAAGACGATCAAGACCCTATATAGGTCTGTAGCTCAGTTGGTTAGAGCGCACCCCTGATAAGGGTGAGGTCGGCAGTTCAAATCTGCCCAGACCTACCAATATGCGGGGCCATAGCTCAGCTGGGAGAGCGCCTGCCTTGCACGCAGGAGGTCAGCGGTTCGATCCCGCTTGGCTCCACCACTTGCTTTACTTGATCAAACTCAGAAATGAGCATTCGCCTCGAATGTTGATTTCTGACTTTTGTCAGATCGTTCTTTAAAAATTCGGATATGTGATAGATATAGACTGATGACCAGTTTCACTGCTGGTTAATCAGGCTAAGGTAAAATTTGTGAGTTCTGCTCGAAAGAGCAACATGCGAATTTTCGGCGAATGTCGTCTTCACAGTATAACCAGATTGCTTGGGGTTATATGGTCAAGTGAAGAAGCGCATACGGTGGATGCCTTGGCAGTCAGAGGCGATGAAAGACGTGGTAGCCTGCGATAAGCTTTGGGGAGTCGGCAAACAGACTGTGATCCAGAGATCTCTGAATGGGGGAACCCACTCAGCACAAGCTGAGTATCTTGCACTGAATACATAGGTGCAAGAGGCGAACCAGGGGAACTGAAACATCTAAGTACCCTGAGGAAAAGAAATCAACCGAGATTCCCTTAGTAGTGGCGAGCGAACGGGGACCAGCCCTTAAGTTGATTTGAGATTAGTGGAACGCTCTGGAAAGTGCGGCCATAGTGGGTGATAGCCCCGTACACGAAAATCTCTTGTCAATGAAATCGAGTAGGACGGAGCACGAGAAACTTTGTCTGAACATGGGGGGACCATCCTCCAAGGCTAAATACTACTGACTGACCGATAGTGAACCAGTACCGTGAGGGAAAGGCGAAAAGAACCCCGGAGAGGGGAGTGAAATAGAACCTGAAACCGTATGCGTACAAGCAGTGGGAGCCTACTTTGTTAGGTGACTGCGTACCTTTTGTATAATGGGTCAGCGACTTATATTCAGTGGCGAGCTTAACCGAATAGGGGAGGCGTAGCGAAAGCGAGTCTTAATAGGGCGTTTAGTCGCTGGGTATAGACCCGAAACCGGGCGATCTATCCATGGGCAGGTTGAAGGTTAGGTAACACTGACTGGAGGACCGAACCGACTACCGTTGAAAAGTTAGCGGATGACCTGTGGATCGGAGTGAAAGGCTAATCAAGCTCGGAGATAGCTGGTTCTCCTCGAAAGCTATTTAGGTAGCGCCTCATGTATCACTCCAGGGGGTAGAGCACTGTTTCGGCTAGGGGGTCATCCCGACTTACCAAACCGATGCAAACTCCGAATACCTGGAAGTGCCGAGCATGGGAGACACACGGCGGGTGCTAACGTCCGTCGTGAAAAGGGAAACAACCCAGACCGTCAGCTAAGGTCCCAAAGTCATGGTTAAGTGGGAAACGATGTGGGAAGGCTTAGACAGCTAGGAGGTTGGCTTAGAAGCAGCCACCCTTTAAAGAAAGCGTAATAGCTCACTAGTCGAGTCGGCCTGCGCGGAAGATGTAACGGGGCTCAAACCATGCACCGAAGCTACGGGTGTCATCTTCGATGACGCGGTAGAGGAGCGTTCTGTAAGCCTGTGAAGGTGAGTTGAGAAGCTTGCTGGAGGTATCAGAAGTGCGAATGCTGACATGAGTAACGACAATGCGAGTGAAAAACTCGCACGCCGAAAGACCAAGGTTTCCTGCGCAACGTTAATCGACGCAGGGTTAGTCGGTCCCTAAGGCGAGGCTGAAAAGCGTAGTCGATGGAAAACAGGTTAATATTCCTGTACTTCCAGTTATTGCGATGGAGGGACGGAGAAGGTTAGGCCAGCCTGGCGTTGGTTGTCCAGGTTTAAGGTGGTAGGCTGAAATCTTAGGCAAATCCGGGATTTCAAGGCCGAGAGCTGATGACGAGTTGCCTTCAGGCGACGAAGTGGTTGATACCATGCTTCCAAGAAAAGCTCCTAAGCTTCAGATAACTGGGAACCGTACCCCAAACCGACACAGGTGGTTAGGTAGAGAATACCAAGGCGCTTGAGAGAACTCGGGTGAAGGAACTAGGCAAAATGGCACCGTAACTTCGGGAGAAGGTGCGCCGGCGAGGGTGAAGGACTTGCTCCGTAAGCCCATGCCGGTCGAAGATACCAGGCCGCTGCGACTGTTTATTAAAAACACAGCACTCTGCAAACACGAAAGTGGACGTATAGGGTGTGACGCCTGCCCGGTGCCGGAAGGTTAATTGATGGGGTTAGCGCAAGCGAAGCTCTTGATCGAAGCCCCGGTAAACGGCGGCCGTAACTATAACGGTCCTAAGGTAGCGAAATTCCTTGTCGGGTAAGTTCCGACCTGCACGAATGGCGTAACGATGGCGGCGCTGTCTCCACCCGAGACTCAGTGAAATTGAAATCGCTGTGAAGATGCAGTGTATCCGCGGCTAGACGGAAAGACCCCGTGAACCTTTACTATAGCTTTGCACTGGACTTTGAATTTGCTTGTGTAGGATAGGTGGGAGGCTTTGAAGTGGGGACGCCAGTTCTCATGGAGCCATCCTTGAAATACCACCCTGGCAACTTTGAGGTTCTAACTCAGGTCCGTTATCCGGATCGAGGACAGTGTATGGTGGGTAGTTTGACTGGGGCGGTCTCCTCCCAAAGAGTAACGGAGGAGTACGAAGGTGCGCTCAGACCGGTCGGAAATCGGTCGTAGAGTATAAAGGCAAAAGCGCGCTTGACTGCGAGACAAACACGTCGAGCAGGTACGAAAGTAGGTCTTAGTGATCCGGTGGTTCTGTATGGAAGGGCCATCGCTCAACGGATAAAAGGTACTCCGGGGATAACAGGCTGATACCGCCCAAGAGTTCATATCGACGGCGGTGTTTGGCACCTCGATGTCGGCTCATCACATCCTGGGGCTGAAGCCGGTCCCAAGGGTATGGCTGTTCGCCATTTAAAGTGGTACGCGAGCTGGGTTTAGAACGTCGTGAGACAGTTCGGTCCCTATCTGCCGTGGACGTTTGAGATTTGAGAGGGGCTGCTCCTAGTACGAGAGGACCGGAGTGGACGAACCTCTGGTGTTCCGGTTGTCACGCCAGTGGCATTGCCGGGTAGCTATGTTCGGAAGAGATAACCGCTGAAAGCATCTAAGCGGGAAACTTGCCTCAAGATGAGATCTCACTGGAACCTTGAGTTCCCTGAAGGGCCGTCGAAGACTACGACGTTGATAGGTTGGGTGTGTAAGCGCTGTGAGGCGTTGAGCTAACCAATACTAATTGCCCGTGAGGCTTGACCATATAACACCCAAGCAATTTGCTGACGCAGATTGCGGTGGTGAAGATGATACGAACCGAAAGTTCGCAACGAACCACGAATATCACATATCCGGATTCGCTGGAGTGTCTACCAGGACCTTCTGGCAACAGAATTTCTTGACGACCATAGAGCATTGGAACCACCTGATCCCATCCCGAACTCAGCAGTGAAACGATGCATCGCCGATGGTAGTGTGGGGCTTCCCCATGTGAGAGTAGGTCATCGTCAAGATTCATTTCGCAAAACCCCTATCTGCGCATGCAGGTAGGGGTTTTGTCTTTGCGTGGCCAAAACATCACGCACCTACACCGATTGCGCAAGCTGCTGTCATGTCGCCTCCCACTATCCGGGCAAGAACACTAGAATAGCCCCACGCACCTATGCAGAAGCGCTATATGCCCAACCCTGTCGAACCCGAATCATTGGCCCGCTTGCCGTTGGACGAGCTGGTTGCCTGTCATGAATGCGACTTGCTGCTGCGCAAGCCTGTACTCCAGCATGATGAAAAGGCCCTGTGCCCGCGCTGCGGCTACGAGCTTTATGCCCACCGGCACAACGTGGTCAACCGTAGCCTGGCGTTGGTACTGACTGCCCTGCTGCTGTTCGTGCCGGCCAATTTCCTGCCAATCATGCAACTGCATCTGCTGGGCCAGACATCGGACGATACCGTGTGGAGCGGCGTGTTGGGCCTGTACAACTCGGGCATGCGCGGCGTGGCCGTGGTGGTATTCCTTTGCAGCATGGCCATACCCCTGGCAAAACTCCTGTGCCAACTGGCCGTACTGTTGAGCATCCGGCTGAACATCGGGCGTGATTACGGCCTGCTGTTCTACCGCATCTATCACCACTTGCGTGACTGGGGCATGCTCGAGGTTTATTTCATGGGGGTGCTGGTGGCCATCGTCAAGCTGGTGGACCTGGCCGAACTGACCGTGGGCCTGGGGCTGTTCTGCTTCATCAGCCTGCTGTTGATCCAGGTATGGCTCGAAGTGGTCATGTCGCCGCACCAGATCTGGAGTGCGTTATCGGGGGAGGATCTGCATGCGGGCGATTGATGCAGGCATTCTGGTCTGCAATGAATGTCACGAGCTGAACAGGCAAGAGCCGGACAGCGCTTCACAGGCCTGCACCCGCTGCGGCGCCATCGTGCATGCCCGCCGCCCGAACAGCATCGTGCGTACCTGGGCGCTGCTGATCGCAGCATCGATCCTGTACATTCCGGCCAACATGCTGCCGATCATGACCGTGAGTACTCTCGGCCAAGGCAGCCCAGACACCATCATGTCCGGCGTCATTACCCTGCTCAAGCATGGCATGGTGCCCATTGCTGCAGTGGTGTTCATCGCCAGTATCCTGGTGCCCACCTTCAAGCTGGTGGGTATTGGCCTGCTGTTGTATTCCGTTCAGCGTCGGCAGCCGCTTTCGGCGCGGCAACGGATATTGATGTACCGCTTCATCGAGTTCATCGGGCGCTGGTCCATGCTGGATATCTTCGTCATCGCCATCCTGGTGGCGGTGGTGAATTTTGGCCGGATCGCCAGTGTCGAAGCCAACCTGGGCGCTGTCGCCTTTGCAACCGTGGTGATCCTGACAATGCTTGCTGCTTTAACTTTCGATCCCCGACTGATTTGGGATAACACGGAGTCGGATGACGACCATGAGTGACCTGCCAACGGCTAAAACCCGCCCAGCTTCGAACTGGTCGGCCATCTGGATACTGCCTTTGATCGCCTTGATGATCGGTGGCTGGCTGGCCTGGCAGGCTTACCGTGATGCCGGGGTGGAAATTGAAGTCCGCTTCGAGTCGGGTGAGGGGATCGTCGCCAACAAGACCGAGGTTATCTACAAGGGCATGCCGGTTGGCAAGGTGACCCGTCTGGTCCTGGACGCCAAGGGCGAGAACCAGGGGGTGATCGCCACCATCGAGATGAACAAGGCTGCCGAGCCCCACCTGACCAAGGGCACGCGCTTCTGGCTGGTGAAGCCAAGTGTCAGCCTGGCGGGTATTTCCGGTCTTGAGACATTGGTGTCAGGCAATTACATCGCCGTCAGCCCGGGGGAGGGTGAACGTACCAAGCGCTTCACCGCGTTGAAAGTGGCACCGCCGCTATCGGACACCGAGCCAGGCCTGCACCTGACCCTCAAGGCCGACCGGCTGGGCTCGCTCAACCGTGACAGCCCGGTGTTCTACAAGCAGATCCAGGTCGGCCGGGTGAAAAGCTATCGCCTTTCCGACGACCAGAGCACCGTCGAAATCAAAGTTTTCATCGAGCCGGCATACGCCAGCCTGGTGCGTAAGCACACACGGTTCTGGAACGCCAGCGGCGTCAGCATCGATGCGTCGCTTTCGGGGGTGAAGGTGCGCAGCGAGTCGCTGTCCAGCATCGTCGCCGGTGGCATCGCCTTTGCCACGCCGGAACACCGCAAGGACAGCCCGCCCACCGACTCCAGCCTGCCGTTTCGCCTGTATGAAGACTTCGACGCGGCCCAGGCCGGTATCCGGGTGAAGCTGAAGCTGAGCGACTATGAAGGCCTGCAGGCGGGTCGTACGCCCGTGATGTACAAGGGTATCCAGGTCGGTTCGCTGAAAACCCTGAAGATGGAAGACAACCTGGCCAGTGCATCGGCCGAATTGACGCTGGACCCATTGACCGAGGACTACCTGGTCGAGGGCACGCAGTTCTGGGTGGTCAAACCATCGATTTCGCTGGCGGGCATCACCGGCCTGGAAGCGCTGGTCAAAGGCAACTACATCGCTATCCGACCCGGCGAGAAAGGCGCACGGCCCGAGCGTGAGTTCGAGGCCCGTGCCAAGGCCCCGCCACTCGATCTGAAGGCGCCTGGCCTACACATGGTGTTGTTCGCCGACACCCTGGGCTCGCTGGAGATCGGTAGCCCGGTGATGTATCGCCAGGTGAAGGTGGGTAGCGTGCAGAGCTACCAGTTTGCGCGTAACAGCAACCGCATCCTGATTGGTGTGCATATCGAGAAGGAATACGAAAAGCTGGTCAACGGCTCGTCGCGCTTCTGGAACGTCAGTGGTATCACGCTGAGCGGCGGCCTGTCCGGCATCAAGATCAAGAGTGAGTCGCTGCAGACGCTGATGGCCGGTGGTATTGCCTTCGACACGCCGCGACCCGATGTGGCGCTCAAACGCCATATTCCGCGCTTCCGTCTGCATGACAGCCAGGAAGCAGCCAACCGCGCGGGTACGTTGGTCACCATCCGCGTCGACCGTGCCGATGGTTTGAAGCCGGGTACGGCTATCCGCTTCCGTGGCCTGGATGTAGGCAGCATCGAGAGCGTCGACCTCACGGATGACCTGCAGGCGGTATTGCTGCGGGCACGTATTACCGAAGCCGCAGACCGTATTGCCCGGGTCGGCACGCAGTTCTGGGTGGTCAAGCCGGCCTTTGGCCTGGTGCGCACCCAGAATCTCGACACCCTGGTAGGCGGGCAATACCTGGAAGTGCAGCCGGCAGCCAAGGATCGTGGCCCGCAGCGTGACTTCATTGCACTGGCCGAGGCCCCGCAAGTGGCTGGACCGGAAGTGGGTCTGCCGTTGACGCTAAGCGCGCCGCGCCGTGGCTCGATCAAGCCGGGCGTGCCGGTGACCTACCGCGAAGTCACGGTGGGCAAGGTGACAGGCTTCGAACTGGGCCAGAGTGCGGACCGCGTGCTGATTCATATCCTGATCGAACCGCGCTATGCGGCACTGGTGCGCAGTGGCAGTCGCTTCTGGAACAGCAGTGGCTTCGGTTTCGACTGGGGGCTGTTCAAGGGGGCTACGGTGCGTACCGAGTCGGTGGAGACGCTGATCGACGGCGGTATCGCCTTTGCCACGCCGGATGGCGAACAGATGGGGAGCCCGGCGCGGCCACAGCAGACCTTTGCCCTGTTCGACCAGGCCGAGGAAGAATGGCTGAAGTGGGCGCCGAAGATTCAGATAGCCAAGTAATGCCGGCAAGCACTGGCTTGCTTCTTTGTAGGAGTGGCAGTGTGTCGCGAACGGGCTGCAACGCAGCCCGATCGCAACGCAAGGCCGCACCTGCGAGAAACGGTGCGGCGATGGGGTAGTGCTGAAGCATAAATCGCAGGCAACAAAAAACCGACCCTAGGGTCGGTTTTTCGACTAGCGCGTCGCTTAGGCAGCTGCAGCTTCTTTCAGCGCCTTGATGTGGCCATTCAGACGGCCTTTGTGACGAGCAGCCTTGTTCTTGTGGATGATGCCCTTGTCGGCCATACGGTCGATTACAGGCACAGCCAGAACGTAAGCGGCTTGCGCTTTTTCGGCGTCTTTTGCGTCGATGGCTTTGACTACATTCTTGATGTAGGTGCGGACCATGGAACGCAGGCTGGCGTTGTGGCTGCGACGCTTCTCAGCCTGTTTTGCACGTTTCTTGGCGGAAGGTGTGTTGGCCACCGTCGAGCTCCTCGAAAGACTTTAGGTAAATAGCAAACAAAATAGGCCGCGAATCATGCCGATCAGTCGAACGGATGTCAAGGCCACCTGCAAGGTTCCGCCGAGCGGTGCGCCAACAGGATGGAAAGATTCCTTTCTGCTGCGCGACCTGTAAACTCGGGAATTTTTGGCTCCCCTGCGAAGGCGCGGGAGTATCGCACATTCGGACGCTGTCTGGCAGCGTCCTCTGCCCCTGGCGTGAATCTTTTCGATGAACCTGCTCAAATCCCTGGCTGCGGTAAGCTCGATCACCATGATTTCGCGGGTGCTGGGCTTTGTCCGCGACACTATCCTGGCGCGTATCTTTGGTGCCGGCATCGCCACCGATGCCTTCTTCATCGCGTTCAAACTGCCCAACCTGCTGCGGCGCATTTTCGCCGAAGGCGCATTTTCCCAGGCCTTCGTGCCGATCCTGGCGGAATACAAGACCCAGCAAGGCGAGGAGGCCACCCGAACCTTCGTCGCCTACGTCAGCGGCCTGCTGACCCTGGTCCTGGCGCTGGTGACCGCCATCGGCATCCTGGCTGCGCCGTGGGTGGTCTGGGCCACCGCGCCAGGCTTTGTCGACAGTGCCGAAAAGTACCAGCTGACCACCGCCCTGTTGCGGGTGACATTTCCTTATATATTGCTGATCTCGCTGTCTTCGCTGGTCGGGGCCATCCTCAATACCTGGAACCGCTTCTCGGTACCGGCCTTCACCCCGACCCTGTTGAACGTGGCGATGATCGCCTTCGCCGTGCTGCTCACGCCGTACTTCGACCCGCCGATCATGGCCCTGGCCTGGGGTGTGCTGGCCGGAGGCCTGGCGCAGCTGCTGTACCAGCTGCCAGCGCTGAAGCGGATCGGCATGCTCGTGCTGCCGCGCCTGAACCTGCGCGACACCGGAGTGTGGCGGGTGCTCAAGCAGATGCTGCCGGCGATCCTCGGGGTGTCGGTGAGCCAGATCTCGCTGATCATCAACACCATCTTCGCCTCGTTCCTGGTGGCCGGTTCGGTGTCGTGGATGTACTACGCCGACCGCCTCATGGAGCTGCCTTCAGGTGTGCTGGGCGTGGCCTTGGGTACCATCCTCCTGCCGACCCTGGCCAAGACTTACGCCAACAAGGACCGCGAAGAGTACTCGCGGATCCTCGACTGGGGCCTGCGCCTGTGTTTCCTGCTGGTACTACCTTGCACCCTGGCCCTGGCCATCCTCGCCGAGCCGCTGACCGTGGCGCTGTTCCAGTACGGCAAGTTTACCGCCACCGACGCGGCCATGACCCAGCGGGCGTTGATTGCCTATTCGGTGGGCCTGCTGGCGATCATTCTGGTCAAGGTACTGGCCCCGGGCTTCTATGCGCAGCAGAATATCCGCACGCCGGTGAGGATCGCGGTGTTCACCCTGGTCTGCACCCAGCTGTTCAACCTGGCCCTGATCGGCCCGCTGGCTCATGCCGGCCTGGCACTGGCGATCAGCCTGGGAGCCTGCCTGAATGCCGGCCTGCTGTTCTGGAAGCTGCGTAGCCAGCAACTGTTCCAGCCGCAGCCAGGCTGGGCGATGTTCCTGTTCAAGCTGCTGCTGGCAGTAGGGCTGATGTCGGCGGTGTTGCTGGCTGGCATGCACTTCCTGCCGGCCTGGGAGCAAGGCAGCATGCTGGAGCGCCTGGTACGCCTGGGCGTGCTGGTACTGGCCGGCGTCGTGAGCTACTTCGGCTGCCTGTACCTGTGCGGCTTCCGGCCCCGGCATTTCGCCCGCAAGGCCTTGCACTGAGGCAGCGGGTGGGTCAGGCGTCGGTTTTTCGCATTCCATGCCGCCCTTGGGCGCTGCTGCCTGTCACCGGCGCCCGGGTGTGGTTATAATCGGCCACTTTATGAGCAAGAAGCGCGTTATGCAGCTGGTTCGAGGTCTTCACAACCTGCGCCCCGAGCACCGGGGCTGTGTCGCCACCATTGGCAACTTCGACGGGGTTCACCGCGGCCACCAGGCGATCCTGGCGCGCCTGCGCGAGCGCGGCCAGGCCTTGGGCCTGCCAACCTGCGTGGTGATCTTCGAACCCCAACCACGCGAGTTCTTCGCCCCCGACACCGCGCCGGCACGCCTGGCCCGCCTGCGCGACAAGATCGAGCTACTGGCAGCCGAAGGCATCGACCTGGTGCTGTGCCTGGCATTCAACCAGCGCCTGAGCCAGCTCGGCGCCGATGCCTTCGTCAAGGCCATCCTCGTCGACGGCCTGGGGGTACACCACCTCGAAGTGGGCGATGACTTCCGCTTTGGCTGCGATCGCGCTGGCGACTTTGCCTTCCTGGTCGATGCCGGCAAGCAGTACGGTTTCACCGTCGAGGCTGCCAACACGGTGATCCAGGACGGCCTGCGGGTCAGCAGCACCGAAGTGCGCAAGGCGCTGTCCGAAGGCAACTTCGAACTCGCCGAGCACCTGCTGGGCCGCCCGTACCGCATCAGCGGCCGCGTGCTGCACGGCCAGAAGCTGGCCCGCCAGCTCGGTACACCGACGGCCAACATCCAGCTCAAGCGCCGCCGCGTGCCGCTGTCCGGGGTCTACCTGGCCAGCATCGAGATCGACGGCAAGGCCTGGCCGGGTGTCGGCAATATCGGCGTGCGCCCCACCGTTGCCGGTGACGGGCGCCCGCACCTGGAGATTCATCTGCTGGATTATGCCGGCGACCTGTATGGCCGGCGCCTGACGGTGGAGTTCCACCACAAGCTGCGCGAAGAGCAGCGTTTCGCCTCCCTGGAGGCGCTGAAGTCGGCGATCGATGCGGATATCGCCGCCGCACGTGCACATTGGCACGCTCAACCGCTAACGAAGAGCCTGAAATGACCGACTACAAAGCCACGCTAAACCTTCCGGACACCGCCTTCCCCATGAAGGCCGGCCTGCCTCAGCGCGAACCGCAGATCCTGCAGCGCTGGGACAGCATTGGCCTGTACCAGAAGCTGCGCGAAATTGGCAAGGATCGTCCCAAGTTCGTCCTGCACGACGGCCCGCCCTATGCCAACGGCAAGATTCACATCGGTCATGCGCTGAACAAGATCCTCAAGGACATGATCGTCCGTTCCAAGACCCTGGCCGGCTTCGATGCGCCGTATGTACCGGGCTGGGACTGCCATGGCCTGCCGATCGAGCACAAGGTCGAGGTCACCCATGGCAAGCACCTGTCTGCCGACCGCACCCGCGAGCTGTGCCGCGAGTATGCCGCCGAGCAGATCGAAGGGCAGAAGACCGAGTTCATCCGCCTGGGTGTGCTGGGTGACTGGGACAACCCGTACAAGACCATGAACTTTGCCAACGAGGCCGGTGAAATCCGCGCCCTGGCCGAGATGGTCAAGCAAGGCTTCGTGTTCAAGGGCCTGAAACCGGTGAACTGGTGCTTCGATTGCGGTTCGGCGCTGGCCGAAGCCGAAGTCGAGTACGCCGACAAGAAATCGCAGACCATCGATGTGGCCTTCCCGGTTGCCGATGAGGCCAAGCTGGCTGCCGCGTTCGGCCTTGATGCGCTGGCCAAGCCGGCCGCCATCGTGATCTGGACCACCACCCCGTGGACCATCCCGGCCAACCAGGCGCTGAACATCCACCCGGAGTTCAAGTACGCCCTGGTGGATACCGGTGAACGCCTGCTGGTGCTGGCCGAAGAACTGGTCGAATCGTGCCTGAAGCGCTACAACCTGGAAGGCTCGGTCATCGCCACCGCCCAGGGTTCGGCGCTGGAGCTGATCAACTTCCGTCACCCGTTCTACGACCGCCTGTCGCCGGTGTACCTGGCCGACTACGTCGAGCTGGGCGCCGGTACCGGCGTGGTGCACTCCTCGCCAGCATATGGTGAAGACGACTTCGTAACCTGCAAGCGCTACGGCATGGTCAACGACGACATCCTCACCCCGGTGCAGAGCAACGGCGTGTATGTGGATTCGCTGCCATTCTTCGGCGGCCAGTTCATCTGGAAGGCCAACCCGGCCATCGTCGACAAGCTGAGCGAAGTCGGTGCGCTGATGCACACCGAAACCATCAGCCACAGCTACATGCACTGCTGGCGCCACAAGACCCCGTTGATCTACCGCGCCACCGCGCAGTGGTTCGTGGGCATGGACAAGCAGCCGTCCACTGGCGAGCCGCTGCGTGAGCGCGCGCTGAAGGCCATCGAGGACACCAAGTTCGTACCCGCCTGGGGCCAGGCGCGCCTGCACGCGATGATCGCCAACCGCCCGGACTGGTGCATCTCGCGTCAGCGCAACTGGGGCGTGCCGATCCCGTTCTTCCTGCACAAGCAGACCGGCGAACTGCACCCGCGCACCGTCGAGCTGATGGAAGAAGTGGCCAAGCGCGTCGAGCAGCAAGGTATCGAGGCCTGGTTCAAGCTGGACGCTGCCGAACTGCTGGGCGCCGAGGCCGAGCAATACGACAAGATCGCCGACACCCTCGACGTGTGGTTCGACTCGGGGACCACCCACTGGCATGTGCTGCGTGGTTCGCACGACATCGGCCACGCCACCGGCCCACGTGCCGACCTGTACCTGGAAGGTTCCGACCAGCACCGCGGCTGGTTCCACTCGTCCTTGCTGACCGGCTGCGCCATCGACGGCCATGCGCCGTACCGCGAACTGCTGACCCACGGCTTCACCGTCGACGAGAACGGCCGCAAGATGTCCAAGTCGCTGGGTAACACCATCGAGCCGGAAAAGGTCAACAACACCCTGGGTGCCGACATCCTGCGCCTGTGGGTCGCTGCCACCGACTACTCCGGTGAGATGGCCGTTTCCGAGCAGATCCTGCAGCGTAGCGCCGACGCCTACCGTCGTATCCGCAATACCGCACGCTTCCTGCTGTCCAACCTGTCCGGCTTCGACCCGGCGCGCGACCTGCTGGCCCCGCAAGACATGCTGGCGCTGGACCGCTGGGCAGTCGACCGCACCCTGCTGCTGCAGCGCGAGCTGGAAGAGCACTACAGCGAGTACCGTTTCTGGAACGTGTATTCCAAGGTGCACAACTTCTGCGTGCAGGAACTTGGCGGCTTCTACCTCGACATCATCAAGGACCGCCAGTACACCACCGGCGCCAACAGTGTCGCTCGCCGTTCCTGCCAGACCGCGCTGTACCACATCAGCGAGGCGCTGGTGCGCTGGATCGCCCCGATCCTGGCGTTTACCGCTGACGAAATCTGGCAGTACCTGCCGGGTGAGCGCAACGAGTCGGTGATGCTCAATGGCTGGTACGAGGGCCTGAGCGAGTTGCCGGAAGGCACCGAGCTGGACCGCGCCTACTGGGACCGCGTGATGGCAGTGAAGGCATCGGTCAACAAGGAGCTGGAAAACCAGCGTACCGCCAAGGTCATCGGCGGCAACCTGCAGGCCGAAGTCACCCTGTACGCCGACGAAGGCCTGAGCGCCGACCTGGGCAAGCTGGGCGACGAACTGCGCTTCGTGCTGATCACTTCGGCCGCCAGCGTGGTGCCGTTCGCCCAGGCGCCGGCCGAAGCCGTGGCCACCGAAGTCGAAGGCCTCAAGCTGAAGGTGGTCAAGTCCGGCCACGCCAAGTGCGGCCGGTGCTGGCACTTCCGCGCCGACGTCGGCAGCCATCCGGAGCACCCGGAAATCTGCAGCCGTTGCGTCGACAACCTGAGCGGTTCGGGTGAGGTGCGCCACTATGCCTAACCCTGCAGCGGGGCGCTTCGGGCGCCTTGCATGGCTTTGGTTGAGCCTGCTGGTCCTGGTCCTCGACCAGGCCACCAAGCTGTATTTCAACAATGCCCTGAGCATGTACCAGCAGATCGTCGTGATTCCCGACTACTTCAGCTGGACCCTGGCCTACAACACCGGCGCGGCCTTCAGCTTCCTGGCGGAAAGCTCCGGCTGGCAGCGCTGGCTGTTCGCCCTGATCGCCGTGGTGGTCAGCGCTGTGCTGGTGGTGTGGCTCAAGCGCCTGGGGCGCAACGAGACCTGGCTGGCGGTGGCGCTGGCGCTGGTACTGGGTGGTGCGATCGGCAACCTGTACGACCGGGTGGTGCTCGGCCATGTGGTCGACTTCATCCTGGTGCACTGGCAGAACCGCCATTACTTCCCGGCCTTCAACCTGGCCGACAGCGCCATCACCGTTGGTGCGGTGATGCTGGCGCTGGATATGTTCAAGAGCAAGAAGTCCGAGGATCCGGTCCATGACTGACACCCGTATCGGCCAGAACACCGAAGTCACCTTGCACTTCGCGCTGCACCTGGAAAACGGCGACACTGTCGACAGCACGTTCGACAAGGCCCCGGCCACCTTCAAGGTGGGCGATGGCAACCTGCTGCCAGGTTTCGAGAACGCCCTGTTCGGCTTCAAGGCCGGTGACAAGCGCAACGTGGTAGTGGCCCCGGAGAACGCCTTCGGCCAGCCCAACCCACAGAACGTGCAAGTCATGCCGCGGTCCCAGTTCGAGGGCATGGAACTGTCCGAAGGATTGCTGATCATCTTCAACGATGCCGCCAACACCGAGCTGCCGGGGGTGGTCAAAGCGTTCGATGATGACCAGGTGACCATCGACTTCAATCACCCACTGGCTGGCAAGACCCTGACCTTCGAGGTGGAGATCCTCGAGGTCAAGGCCCTGTAAGCCTGGAGCCGAGCATGCAAATCAAACTCGCCAACCCTCGCGGCTTCTGCGCGGGGGTCGACCGGGCGATCGAGATCGTCAACCGCGCGCTGGAAGTCTTCGGCCCGCCGATCTATGTGCGTCACGAAGTGGTGCACAACAAGTTCGTGGTGGAAGACCTGCGCAACCGTGGAGCCATCTTCGTCGAGGAACTGGACCAGGTGCCGGACGACGTCATTGTCATCTTCAGCGCCCACGGGGTTTCCCAGGCCGTGCGCCAGGAAGCCGCTGGCCGTGGCCTGAAAGTGTTCGACGCCACCTGCCCGCTGGTGACCAAGGTACACATCGAAGTGGCCAAGTACAGCCGCGATGGCCGTGAGTGCATCCTCATCGGCCACGAAGGGCACCCGGAGGTCGAAGGCACCATGGGCCAGTACGACGCCAGCAACGGTGGCGCCATCTATCTCGTCGAGGACGAGGAGGATGTTGCCAACCTGCAGGTGAAAGACCCGGACCACCTGGCCTTCGTCACCCAGACCACGCTGTCGATGGACGACACCAGCCGCGTCATCGACGCCCTGCGCGCACGTTTCCCGAACATCGGCGGCCCGCGCAAGGACGACATCTGCTACGCCACCCAGAACCGCCAGGATGCGGTGAAGCAACTGGCGGACGAGTGCGACGTGGTACTGGTGGTCGGCAGCCCGAACAGCTCCAACTCCAACCGCCTGCGCGAACTGGCCGAGCGCATGGGCACCCCGGCCTACCTGATCGACGGCGCCGAAGACCTGCAACGTGGCTGGTTCGAGCAGAAGGCGCGAATCGGCATTACCGCCGGCGCTTCGGCCCCGGAAGTGCTGGTGCGTGGCGTGATCGAGCAGCTCAAGGCCTGGGGCGCTACGGGCGCCGAAGAGCTGGATGGGCGGGAAGAGAACATCACCTTCTCCATGCCCAAAGAGCTGCGGGTTCGTTCGCTGATCTGACGTGACCCTGTCCCGTCCTCATCGCTGGCAGGCCAGCCCCCACGGGTAGCGCACAAGCCTTGGACGCTGTGGCTGCCGGTGGGGGCTAGCTTGCCGGCAATAGGTGGCTACGACCGGTTCAGCGCTGGGCAGCCGGACACTGGGTGTCCGGGCCGGCCTCTGTATCCAGCCTGATTCTGCCGGTCGATGCCAGCACCACCTTATAGCGGCTATCGCCTGACGACCGTTCACAAACACGCAGCGTGGCAGCCAGCAACTGGTTGCCTGGGCCCAGCGGAACCCCCAGCGCGCTGAATTTCACCTGCCCGTCACGATTGCCAGCAATCTCCAGCGGCCGTGAAAGACGCTGTTCACGCAGCACTTGCTGGTTATGTTCCAGCAGCACCCGCCAACCGTTCCCCCACTTACCGTCCAACGGCTGCACCAGCACCGGCTGGCTTTGCAACATGGCATGGCTGCGCGCACTGCGCAGGGCCTGCGCCAGGTCGCGGGCGGCAGCTGCCCTGTGCAAGTCATCGCTCAACCGGGCGTAGGCCGGCATGCCGAGCTGGGTCAGCAGAGCTGCCACTGCCAAGGCCGACAACATTTGAATCAGTGTTACGCCGCGTTGCTTCACCGTGCATTCCTCCCTGGAAGTGCTTGGCTATAGCTTCTCGGTCGTTGGACAGGAGCACCAGTCGCCCGAGTTCAAGGTGATTGCAGGAAAAGTCTCAGGAGGTGCAGGGATGCACGCAGTTCAACGCGGCATGACACTGCTGGAGGTGCTTTTGGCGGTGGTGGTAGTGGCAGTGGGCCTGTTCGCAGCGGCAAGCCTGCAACTGCAGGCATTGCAGACGGTGGAAGGCGCGCGCCGCGATGGGCAGGGAGCAATGGCGGCGCACAGCGAGCAAGAACGGAGGCGGCAGTGAAGCGCATCCAGCGTGGGTTTGGTCTGCATGAGGTGATGATGGCCCTGGCGCTCGGCCTGATGCTGCTGGCGGCGGCTAGCCAGGTCTTCGTCTCGGCACATCAGAGCTGGCAACTGCAGAGTACGGCAGCTCACATGCAGGACGAGGCGCGCTTGGCACTGCTGCGCATGGCGCAGGATATCCGCATGGCGGGCATGTTCGGCTGCTTGCGTCTGCAGCCTGGTGATTTCGGCGATGTGGCAGCACGGCAGGCATTCGCCCGCCCGCTGGAAATCGAAGGCACCACCCTCAGCCTGGTGGTGGCAGAGTTGCCCGGCCAGGCCGGGGCGCCAGACTGGTTCTTGCATACCGACTGTCTCAGCACAGTGTTCGTGGAGGCGCAGCGAAAGGCGGGCTATCCAGTGGTGCATCCAGTCAGCAGGTATACCTATCAGCTGCAAGGCACCAAGCTGAGGTTCAAGCGCGGTGAAAGCGCGTTCCAGCCGCTGCTCGAGAACGTGCAGGCGATGCGTCTCGAGCGTGTGCAAATGCCGAAGGGAGAGCGGATAGACATTGCCCTGACGCTGTACGAACCGAAGCTCGGGCTCGAACAGCGGCATGAGCTGAGCGTGGCAATCCGCAACCCGGTGCCTGCCTCATGAACCGCCAGCGTGGCCTGGTCCTGTTGCTGGCACTGCTATTGAGCATGCTGTCAGGCCTGCTGGCAACTTCTGCCCTGCGCGCGGCGCTGGTGGAAACACGAATGGCCGGCTACCTGAGCGATGGCCTGCTGGCGCTGGAGCAGGCCGAGGAAACCTTGCTGGCAGGGGAGGGCGAGGTGCATCGGGCGCCGCCTGCCCCTTGTGATGCGTGCTCGCCCCCGGTCCGCCCGCATGATCTGGCTGGGCAATGGCAGCGCACGCGCATGGGCTATTTCCAGTTGCAGAATCTTGGGCCGAGCAGCCGCGCTGCGCACATGCCGGAAGGGCAGCAGGTCGTCCTGTTCAGGGTTACCGCTGTCAGCCTGCAGGCCCAGCCACGCTATGTACTGGAGGCGGTCTACGCCGTGGCCGGCGACAGCGCACGGCGCATTGCCTGGCGGCAAAGATTGCAAGGAGACTGACATGCAGCAAGGCTTGAGCCTGATTGAGTTGTTGATTGTGCTGGCGGTCACCGGCATTCTGGCAGCCATTGCCTACCCCAGTTACAACGACCAGCTCCGGCGCGCTGCACGCAGCGAGGTAGTCGGCCTGCTGCACGATGCCGCCCTGCGCCTGGAGCGCCATCGCGTGCTCACCGGCCAGTACGCCGAGGGCGAGCCGGCCTTGCCCGTGGGTAACCGCTACTACCGCCTGCAGGTCCAGCGCGACAGCGACACTTTCAAGCTGCGCGCCCGGCGGCTGCCGGGCGCACTGATGGCGCAGGATCGCTGTGGTGATTTCCAGCTCGACCAGGCCGGTGTGCGGAGCAATCCGGGCGCCGTTGGCGACAGCGAACACTGCTGGGGAAGCTGAAGGTTGAATGATGCCGAGTGCATCGCGTAATTACTTCAGATGTTGGATCGACAGATGAGCAAGCGAGTAGTGGTGGTCGGCGGCGGGGTGATCGGCCTGCTGACGGCGTTCAACCTGGCCGCGAAGGTCGGGCAGGTGGTGGTGTGTGACCAGGGCGAGGTCGGCCGCGAGTCGTCCTGGGCCGGTGGAGGCATCGTTTCGCCTTTGTACCCGTGGCGCTACAGCCCGGCAGTGACGGCCCTGGCGCACTGGTCTCAGGACTTTTATCCACAGCTGGGCGAGCGTCTGTTCGCCAGTACTGGCGTCGACCCTGAAGTGCATACCACCGGCCTGTACTGGCTCGACCTCGACGACGAAGCCGAAGCGCTGGCCTGGGCCGCGCGCGAACAGCGGCCGCTGAGTGCGGTGGACATTTCTGCGGCCTATGATGCGGTACCGGTACTGGGCCCAGGCTTCTGCCGGGCCATCTACATGGCCGGCGTGGCCAACGTGCGCAATCCGCGCCTGGTGAAGTCACTCAAGGCGGCATTGCTGGCGCTGCCCAACGTGACCTTGCGTGAGCATTGCCAGATTACCGGCTTCGTCGAGCGCGACGGGCGGGTGACCGGTGTGCAGACGGGCGACGACGTGCTGGCGGCGGATGAGGTGGTACTCAGCGCCGGGGCCTGGAGTGGCGAGCTGCTGCGCACGCTTGGCCTCGCACTGCCGGTGGAGCCGGTGAAAGGACAGATGATCCTGTTCAAGTGTGCCGAAGACTTCCTGCCGAGCATGGTGCTGGCCAAAGGGCGCTATGCGATTCCGCGGCGTGACGGGCATATTCTGGTCGGCAGCACGCTGGAGCATGCCGGTTATGACAAGACCCCCACCGTTGACGCCCTGGAAAGCCTGCGGGCGTCGGCCGTGGAATTGTTGCCAGGGCTCGAAGGGGCAGAGGTGGTGGCGCATTGGGCTGGGCTGCGACCGGGTTCTCCGGAAGGCATCCCGTATATCGGGCCGGTGCCCGGGCATGCAGGGTTGTGGCTGAACTGCGGGCATTACCGTAATGGCCTGGTGCTGGCGCCAGCCTCGTGCCAGTTGTTCACCGATCTGCTAACCGGGGCCGAGCCGATCATCGACCCGGCGCCGTATGCGCCAGCGGGGCGGTTGGGCTGACATTATCGGGGCTGCCCCGGCCCCTGCTGCAGGTGCGCCTGGCTGCAGTACCACTCGTTGTCCCGCTGCAGTGCCCGGTCATTGGGCAGGTGCACACCGCAATGGGCGCAGCGCACCATCTTCAGCGGTGCATCCAGCTTGGCCTCGGGGTGCGACTGCTGGCTGACTTTGAATTTGCGCCACAGCCAGAACGCGGCGGCGATCAGGGCGATCCAGAAAAGTAGGCGAACCATGGTGTCCAGCTTGTCGGTTGAAGAAGTCGACAGTCTAGGACGCGGCCAATAAAAAAGGGAGGCCCAAGGCCTCCCTTTCACCTACCGCAGCAGATCAGTCGAACAGGCCAAAGGTCATGTAGCTGAACCACGAGCGGTCTTGCTCGGCTTCTTTCGGCCCTTCCGGCACGATCGGGTCGCCATTCTCGTCCTTCGGCAGCAGCTCTTGCGGCATCTCGTCGCGCGCGTCCTGGAACTGCTTGACCACATCCTGGTTGGCGCGGGTTTCGCCCGGCGGCAGCGGGGTGTCGGTTTCGATCAGGCCCAAGGTGGCTTTGGACAGCCAGCCGCGGCCGTCGGACTCGGTCTGCTTGGGCTGGAACTCACCATCCACCAGGCTCGGGTGGTCCGGGTAGTTGAGCTTGAGGGTTTCCAGGCTGGTAGCCGCCAGTTCGTCCAGGTGCATCTTCTGGTACGACTCCACCATCACCGCCAGGCCATCACCGACCGACGGGGTTTCCTGGAAGTTTTCCACCACGTAGCGGCCACGGTTGGCAGCGGCGACATAGGCCTGGCGGCTCAGGTAGTAGTCGGCCACATGGATTTCGTACGCGGCCAGCAGGTTGCGCAGGTAGATCATGCGCTGCTTGGCATCAGGCGCGTAGCGGCTGTTGGGGAAACGGCTGGTCAGCTGGGCGAACTCGTTGTACGAGTCGCGGGCGGCACCCGGGTCACGCTTGGTCATGTCCAGCGGCAGGAAGCGCGCCAGCAGGCCACGGTCCTGGTCGAACGAGGTCAGGCCCTTGAGGTAGTAGGCGTAGTCGACGTTCGGGTGCTGCGGGTGCAGGCGGATGAAGCGCTCGGCGGCCGACTTGGCGGCCTCGGGCTCCGAGTTCTTGTAGTTGGCGTAGATCAGCTCGAGCTGCGCCTGGTCGGCATAGCGGCCGAACGGGTAGCGCGACTCCAGGGCCTTGAGCTTGTTCACGGCGCTGGTGTAGCTGGAGTTGTCCAGGTCAGCCTGCGCCTGCTGGTACAGCTCGGCTTCGCTGAGGTTCTCGTCAATGACTTCCTTATTGGAGGAACAGGCCGCGGTGAGCCCGAGGATGGCGATCAGCAGCAGGTGTTTCACTTGCATGGCGGCTTGCGTCCCTTTGACGGCCGCTGTCTTGGGCGGTGCCGTCCTGTTATGATGAGCGCCCCGGCCAACCCCGGGACAAAAGAAGCCGTATTTAACCACAAGCTCGCAGCCGAAACCAAAGGCTGTGCGCCCGCCGAATCGAGCATGTCCGAGATCATTCAACTTAGCGCAGAGGTGCCGTCCGAACTGGGCGGTCAACGCCTCGACCAGGTCGCCGCCCAATTGTTCGCCGAGTACTCGCGTTCGCGGCTAACTTCGTGGATCAAAGAGGGCCGCCTGACGGTCGATGGCGCGGTGGTGCGCCCTCGAGACCTCGTCCATGGTGGCTCGCAGCTTATCCTGGAGGCCGAGCAAGAGGCCCAGGGTGAGTGGGTCGCAGAAGATATCGAACTGGATATCGTCTACGAGGACGACCACATCATGGTGATCAACAAGCCTGCCGGGCTGGTTGTGCACCCAGCCGCCGGGCATGCCAGTGGCACCCTGCTCAATGCCTTGCTGCACCACGTGCCGGACATCGTCAACGTACCGCGCGCCGGTATCGTTCACCGCCTGGACAAGGACACCACCGGCCTGATGGTGGTGGCCAAGACCTTGCAGGCGCAGACCAGGCTGGTCGAGCAGATGCAGGCGCGCAAGGTCAGCCGCATCTACGAGTGCATCGTGATTGGCGTGGTGACAGCTGGCGGCAAGATCGATGCCCCGATCGGTCGCCATGGCGGCATGCGCCAGCGCATGGCCGTCACCGACGGCGGCAAGCCAGCGGTCAGCCACTACCGTGTGCTCAAGCGCTTCCGCTCGCACACCCACGTGCGGGTCAAGCTGGAAACCGGTCGTACCCACCAGATTCGCGTGCATATGGCGCATGTGGGTTTCCCGCTGGTCGGCGACCAGACGTACGGTGGCCGCTTCCGTATTCCGCCGGCTGCCAGCCCTACCATGGTCGAGGCAGTGAAAACCTTCCCGCGTCAGGCGCTGCATGCGCGCTTCCTCGCATTGGCCCACCCGATTACCGGTGAAGTCATGAAGTGGGAATCGCCACTGCCGGACGACTTCGTCTGGTTGCTGTCGCTGCTGAACCAGGACCGCGAGAGCTTTATCGGATGAGTGGCCTGACGCAGACGCTGCTGTTTCCCGACTGGCCGGCCCCGGCCTCGGTGCGGGCCTGCGTCACCACTCGCCAGGGCGGCGTCAGCCTGCCGCCCTATGAAACCTTCAACCTTGGCGACCACGTTGGCGATGACCCGGCTGCTGTGGCCGAGAACCGTCGCCGCCTGAGCGACGAGTTCGCCATCCAGCCGGCCTGGCTCAAGCAGGTACATGGCCGGGTGGTGGCCGATGCCGACCCGGCCGTGGTGGCCGAGGCCGACGCCAGCTGGACCGACCAGCCGGGCATTGCCTGCTCGGTGATGACTGCCGATTGCCTGCCGGCGCTGTTCTGCGACCGTGCCGGTACCCGCGTGGCGGCGGCGCATGCCGGCTGGCGCGGGCTGGCCGGGGGTGTACTGGAAGCCACGCTCGACCGCCTGGCATTGCCGCCTGAAGAGGTGCTGGTGTGGTTGGGGCCGGCAATCGGGCCGCAGGCCTTCGAAGTTGGCCTGGAGGTGCGCGATGCCTTTACCGCGGTGCACCCCGAAGCGGCGCGGGCTTTTGTCGCTGGCGAGCGGCCGGGCAAGCTGATGGCCGACATCTATGAGCTGGCGCGCATTCGCCTGGCGGGGCGTGGGGTAACGGCCGTTTATGGCGGTGGCTGGTGCACGGTCAGCGACGAGCGGTTCTTCTCTTATCGGCGCACCCCGCAGGGTGGGCGCTTCGCCTCGCTGGTCTGGCTGGACCCACGTTAGCCTGGCCTCTGGCGGATAAATCCGCTCCTACAAGGGAGCGCGAAACCTGTAGGAGCGGATTTATCCGCGATTGCCCCACCACCAATCCAACAGGTTGACTTTGGTCAACCCCGCTACGCTTGAATCTTCCACAATCAGCCTTATCTATAAGGTCATCTCAGGCAGGTTTCTTCATCAACAGGCGCTGTCCATCGCTCCGACCTGCCCTTTAAAGGAAGGTATCCCATGCGAATAGACCGTTTGACCAGCAAGCTGCAGCTTGCCATATCCGATGCCCAGTCCCTGGCCGTTGGCATGGACCACCCAGCCATCGAGCCCGTGCACCTGCTGCAGGCGCTGCTCGAGCAGCAGGGTGGTTCGATCAAGCCGCTGCTGATGCAGGTAGGCTTCGACATCAACAGCCTGCGCCAGGCACTGGTGAAAGAACTCGACCATCTACCGAAAATCCAGAACCCGACCGGCGACGTGAACATGTCGCAGGACCTGGCGCGTCTGCTCAACCAGGCCGACCGCCTGGCCCAGCAGAAGGGTGACCAATTCATTTCCAGCGAGCTGGTGTTGCTGGCTGCCATGGACGAGAACAGCAAGCTCGGCAAGTTGCTGCTCGGCCAGGGCGTCAGCAAGAAGGCCCTGGAAAACGCCATCAACAACCTGCGCGGCGGTGCGGCAGTCAACGATGCCAACGCCGAGGAATCGCGCCAGGCGCTGGACAAGTACACCGTCGACCTGACCAAGCGCGCCGAGGAAGGCAAGCTGGACCCGGTGATCGGCCGTGACGACGAGATCCGCCGTACCGTGCAGGTGCTGCAACGCCGGACCAAGAACAACCCGGTGCTGATCGGCGAACCTGGCGTCGGCAAGACCGCCATCGCCGAAGGCCTGGCACAGCGCATCATCAACGGTGAAGTGCCTGACGGCCTCAAGGGCAAGCGCCTGCTGGCGCTGGACATGGGCGCGCTGATCGCCGGTGCCAAATACCGCGGCGAGTTCGAAGAGCGCCTCAAAGGCCTGCTCAATGAACTGTCCAAGCAGGAAGGCCAGATCATCCTGTTCATCGACGAACTGCACACCATGGTCGGTGCTGGCAAGGGCGAGGGCGCCATGGACGCCGGCAACATGCTCAAGCCGGCCCTGGCGCGTGGCGAACTGCACTGTGTGGGCGCCACCACGCTCAACGAGTACCGCCAGTTCATCGAGAAGGACGCTGCCCTGGAGCGGCGCTTCCAGAAGGTGCTGGTCGAGGAACCGAGCGAGGAAGACACCATCGCCATCCTGCGTGGGCTGAAGGAGCGCTATGAGGTGCACCACAAGGTGGCCATCACCGACGGCGCCATCATCGCTGCGGCCAAGCTCAGCCACCGCTACATCACCGACCGCCAGCTGCCGGACAAGGCCATCGACCTGATCGACGAAGCGGCCAGCCGTATCCGCATGGAAATCGACTCCAAGCCGGAAGTGCTAGACCGCCTCGACCGTCGCCTGATCCAGCTCAAGGTGGAATCGCAGGCGCTGAAGAAGGAAGAAGACGAAGCCGCGAAAAAACGCCTGGAGAAGCTCACCGAGGAAATTACCCGGCTGGAGCGTGAATACGCCGACCTGGAAGAAATCTGGGCGTCCGAGAAGGCCGAGGTGCAGGGCTCGGCGCAGATCCAGCAAAAGATCGAGCAGGCCCGCCAGGAACTGGAAGCAGCCCGTCGCAAAGGCGACCTGAGCCGCATGGCCGAGCTGCAGTACGGGGTGATCCCGGACCTGGAGCGTAGCCTGCAGATGGTCGACCAGCATGGCAAGGCCGACAACCAATTGCTGCGCAACAAGGTGACCGAGGAAGAAATTGCCGAAGTGGTGTCCAAGTGGACCGGCATCCCGGTGGCCAAGATGCTCGAAGGCGAGCGTGAGAAGCTGCTGAAGATGGAAGAGCTGCTGCACCAGCGCGTGATTGGCCAGGGCGAGGCGGTAACCGCCGTGTCCAACGCCGTGCGCCGCTCGCGTGCCGGGCTGTCCGACCCGAACCGGCCCAGTGGCTCGTTCCTGTTCCTCGGCCCGACCGGTGTGGGCAAGACCGAGCTGTGCAAGGCGCTGGCCGAGTTCCTGTTCGACACCGAAGAGGCCATGGTGCGTATCGACATGTCTGAATTCATGGAGAAGCACTCCGTGGCTCGCCTGATCGGTGCCCCGCCAGGCTATGTCGGCTATGAAGAGGGCGGTTACCTGACCGAGGCGGTACGGCGCAAGCCTTACTCGGTGGTGCTGCTGGACGAGGTGGAAAAGGCTCACCCGGATGTGTTCAACGTGCTGCTGCAGGTGCTGGAAGACGGCCGCCTGACCGACAGCCACGGACGCACCGTGGACTTCCGCAACACGGTGATCGTGATGACGTCCAACCTGGGCTCGGCGCAGATCCAGGAACTGGTGGGTGACCGCGAGGCACAGCGTGCAGCGGTGATGGATGCGGTGGGTTCGCACTTCCGCCCGGAATTCATCAACCGTATCGACGAAGTGGTGGTGTTCGAGCCGCTGGGCCGCGAGCAGATTGCCGGTATTACCGAAATCCAGCTGGGCCGCCTGCGCAGCCGCCTGCAGGAGCGCGAACTGTCGCTGAGCCTGAGCACGGAAGCCCTCGACAAGCTGATTGCCGTGGGTTACGACCCGGTGTATGGCGCACGGCCGCTGAAGCGCGCCATCCAGCGCTGGATCGAGAACCCGCTGGCGCAGCTGATCCTGGCAGGCAAGTTCATGCCTGGTACGGCGATTACCGCCAAGGTGGAAGGCGAGGAGATCGTCTTCGCCTGACCCGAAAGCCCCGCTACGGCGGGGCTTTTTTCATCCCGGCGCAGGTGCGGTGATAAGTTTCTGAAAATTTTGAAATTTTTGCTTGCATCTAAAATCGAGTGCCCCTAATATACGCCGCGTTGTCAGGCACTAAGCGAATCACCAGCAACATCGGGGATCGCAAAACAACTTACAAATCAGTAAGTTGAACGAAAAAAAGTGGTTGACAAGCAAAACGAAGAATGTAGAATAGCCGGCCTCAGCAGCGACAACGCGAAAGCGGATAGCCAAAGAGACCGAAGCTAACACAAGCTTCGAAGTAGTAAAGGTTGTACCGAAGTTCAGTTCCGCGATAGCTCAGTCGGTAGAGCAAATGACTGTTAATCATTGGGTCCCTGGTTCGAGTCCAGGTCGCGGAGCCAATCTCGGGGTGTAGCGCAGTCCGGTAGCGCGCCTGCTTTGGGAGCAGGATGTCAGGAGTTCGAATCCCCTCACCCCGACCATTTTCCGGGTCGTTAGCTCAGTTGGTAGAGCAGTTGGCTTTTAACCAATTGGTCGTAGGTTCGAATCCTACACGACCCACCATGTAAAAAGGGCATCTCGAATGAGATGCCCTTTTTCTTTTGCCTTGAATTTTTCTCCAGCGTATCGGCTGTCCGGTTCATCTCGACGATTGCCTTGTGAGAGGGCTACCGGCGCTATCGCCGGCAAGCCAGCTACCACAGGTACAGCACAGGACTCGGCGTCCGTGAGTACATTGTGGCAGCCGGCTTGCCGGCGATGGGGCTAGTACAGGCAACCGTTATGGCATGCCTGTCAGTGCAACTTCAGGCGCGGCTCGGTACCGCGGCCAATCTTGCTGCCGAGCATCATCAGCGCAGTGCGGAAGAAACCGTACAGCGCCATCTGGTGCATCCGGTACAACGACACATAGAACATGCGCGCCAGCCAGCCCTCCAGTTTCACGCTGCCCATCAGGTTACCCATCAGGTTGCCCACCGCCGAGAAGCGCGACAGCGACACCAGCGAACCGTAGTCCTTGTACGCGTAGGTCGGCAGCGCCTTGTTCTCCAGCCGCGCCTTCAGGCTCTGCGCCAGCATCGAAGCCTGCTGGTGCGCGGCCTGCGCCCGTGGCGGCACGTTGCGGTCGCTGCCAGGTTGCGGGCAGGCGGCGCAGTCGCCGAAGGCAAAGATGTTGTCGTCGCGCGTGGTCTGCAGCGTCGGGCGTACCACCAGCTGATTGATGCGGTTGGTTTCCAGGCCATCGATGTCCTTGAGGAAGGCAGGTGCACGGATACCCGCCGCCCACACCTTCAGGCTGGCCTTGATCACTTCGCCATCCTTGGTCTTCAGGCCATCTTCGGTCACTTCACTGACGGCGGCATTGGTCATCACCTTGACCCCGAGTTTTTCCAGGGTCTTGTGCACTGGCACGCTGATGCGCTCGGGCAGTGCCGGCAGCACGCGCGGGCCTGCTTCGATCAGGGTGATGTGCATGTCCTTGGGCTGGATACGGTCCAGGCCATAGGCTGCCAGTTCGTGGGCCGCGTGGTGCAGCTCGGCCGCCAGCTCCACACCGGTGGCACCCGCGCCGACGATGGCCACGCTGATTTTCTCGCTGGCCACGTCACCGGCATGGGCACGCAGGTAGTGGTTGAGCAATTGCTGGTGGAAACGCTCGGCCTGCTTGCGGGTGTCGAGAAACAGGCAGTGCTGCGCTGCGCCCAGGGTGCCGAAGTCGTTGGTATTGGAACCCACGGCAATCACCAGGGTGTCGTAGCCCAAGGTACGCGCAGGCAGCAGCTCGCGGCCCTCTTCGTCGAGGGTGGCGGCCAGCTGGATCTGTTTGCCTTCACGGTCCAGGCCGCTCATGCGCCCCAGCTGGAAGTTGAAGTGGTTCCACTTGGCCTGGGCCACGTAGTTCAGTTCGTCTTCCGAGGAGTTCAGCGAGCCGGCGGCCACTTCGTGCAGCAGCGGTTTCCAGATATGCGTGAGGTTGGCGTCGACCAGGGTGATCTCGGCCTGCTTGCGCTTGCCCAGGCTTTTACCCAGGCGGGTCGCCAGTTCCAGGCCGCCGGCGCCGCCGCCGACAATCACGATGCGATGAGTCATGGGAATATCTCATAAGGTTTACGGAATTCGTGGCCCAAGGGGCCTGCCGCAAACTGCGCGAGGGGAGGGCGAGCGCGAAGCAGCTCATAGCACCAGCCCACTCAGCAGGCGGCTGATGAGGCCCAACCCGATGGTCACGGCCACCACCAGCACAAGGAGCAGCCACGGCCGGAAGGGCCTGCGCTCGACTTGGTGCTGGGGGGCTCGCAGATACTCATCGACACGACGCTGATCTTCCGGATTCAGGCGGCTGGTCATGGTGGGGCCTCGTCAGGTAGACGTTTGTGACTGCGCAAACGCTACAGCGTTCACGTAGGCGCTTGAAACAAATGATAATGCTTTCTATCTCTGACGCCGAGTGTACGCCATCGCAAACACTCGCTGCACTGGATCAAAGACTGATGCCCACGTCGAACACGATGCTGCGCCCCAGGTTGCCGCGCAGGAAGTCCGGCGCATCGGGGTGAGCGAACAGCACCCGGGCGAAGGTTGGCCCGACCAGCGACAGCGAGCGCCAGCCCTGGCGCAGGTATTCGGTGGGTGGCGGGAAGTGCGTGTTGAGGTCGAGCACTTCGCGCTTGAGGCTGGCGAAGGCGATGATGTCCAGCTCGTTCAGCTCCAGCCCGCGTTCGCGGTAGTTGTGTGCCTTCTTGCGCAAGGTCGGCGCCAGGCGCCCCAGCAGTTCGCTGGCACTGATGCGCCGCGGGCGCGCTTCGCGGCGCACCAGTTGCGCCAGGGAAAACGCACTGCGGCGGCGCTGCAGCTCTTCGCGCCATTCATCGTTCAACCGGCGGCCCTCGTCGAGCACGAAAAAGACCTCGAAGGCGGCATCGCGAAACAGCACATCCGGCGGCTCCTGGCCGGCCGGGGTGAAGTCCTCGCTGCGATAGGGGATGTTCAGCCCCTGCAACAGGCGTTGGCACACCCAACGCTCCCGTTCCCACTTGCGGGCGTTGGAGAGAAAGGCATTGGCTTGTTCGGCCTGGATAGTAAGCAGGCGCAGGTAGTCTGAGTCATCCATGGGACAAGCTTAGACGCTAATCGATGACGGTAAGATGCTGTTTGTGCGTATAAATCAGCGCAGCATTGGCCCCTGCTGCACGCCCTGCGAATTCACCAGGCCAAAGCCCCGCGCGGCGCTGATGGCGAGGAGCGTTGCTGCCCGCAGCCGAATGAAATGGAGAATAGGTGTAGACTCGGCCTTGTCCACAGGAAGCCAGGGGGCATTGTTCAGGTGATCAGCGCGCAGGTATTGTCCGGCACCACCCTTACCCTTGGCTGGCTGGGTTACGTACCGTTGCTGACCTGGGCAGCCAGCCAGGTGCGCTGGGTAGAGCTGTTCACCGACCGGCGCCGCCAGCACCTGCTGTTCGGCACGGTGTTCTGCCTGTTCGCCCTGTGGCTGGTAAGGCGCGATTTCGATACTGGCGTGTCGTACCACTTCATCGGCATGACGGCGGTGACGTTGTTGCTCGACTGGCCGCTGGCCGTGCTGGGCGGTTTCATGGCTCAGATCGGCTTGCTGATACTCGGGCGCCAGGACCTGGCCGCGCTGGGGATCAATGGCTTGTTGCTGGTTGGCTTGCCGGTACTGGTTGCCGAGGCGTGTGCGATAGGGGTCGAGCGTGCCCAACCCAGAAACCTGTTCGTGTATATCTTCTGTTCCGGCTTCTTTCCCGCAGCGCTGACGGTACTGGCCTGCCTGTCGGCCGGGTTGGGCTTGCTGTGGCTGAACGGGCGCTTCGCCATGCCGGAGTGGCTTGGCGACTTTGTTGGCTACCTGTGGCTGATGATGTTCCCCGAGGCATTCATCAACGGCACGGTGATCAGTGCGTTGGTGGTGTTCTGCCCGGAGTGGCTGGAAACCTTCAACCGCACGCGGTATCTGCAGGCGCCGTGGAAGGAGGACGAGCGATAGCTTAACCAGGCCTGCGCAACCCGCCCCCTGTAGGAGCAGTCGGCAGGCTCAGTGCCGCGGCTCCAGATCCCCCGAATACAGCTCATCCTCGGACTCATCCGAACCCGGGATCTTGTGTTCCTCCGCCGCCCAGGCGCCCAGGTCGATCAGCTTGCAACGGTCCGAGCAAAACGGCCGGAACGGGCTTTTCTCGTTCCATTCCACAGGTGCGCCACAGGTCGGGCAATCGACGGTCAATGGCTGGCTCATGGCTGGCCTCCTCGTAAAGTCAGGTAAAAGTGGTGCAGGCGGTCAATCTGTTCATGCAACGCGGCGAGGTCGCCGTCGTTGACCACCACATCGTCGGCATGGCGCAGGCGCTCCTCACGCGCCAGCTGGGCCTTGAGTATGGCCTGCACCTGCTCGGTGCTGGCGTTGTCCCGTGCCAGGGTTCGCGCCATCTGCAGCTCCTGTGGCGCATCGATTACCAGCACCCGTTGGGTTTTCTGGTATTGCCCCGATTCGATCAACAGCGGTGAGACATACACCGCATACGGCGACTCGGCCTTGGCCAGGTAGCTGAAGATCTCCTGGCCGATCAGCGGGTGCAGCAATTGTTCCAGCCATTTGCGTTGCGCCGGGTCGGCGAAGATCAGCTGGCGCAGGGCCGAGCGGTCGAGCTGGCCGTCCGCTTGCAGCACACCAGGGCCGAAGCGCTCGACGATGCTGGCCAGCGCCGGGCGGCCAGGTTCGACCACCCAGCGCGCCGCCTGGTCGGCATCGACCAGGTGCACGCCAAGCTCGACGAAGCGCTCGGCAGCGGCGCTCTTGCCGCTGCCGATGCCGCCGGTCAGGCCGAGAATCCAGGGGGTAAAGGCCGCAGTGGTCATCAGAATCCAAGCAGTTGCAGGTATGAGGCGTATATTTCATCACCCCAGAGCACGGCAATCCACCCCGCAATCGCCAGATAGGGCCCAAACGGCATCGCCGTGCCCAAGCCATGCCGGCGCAAGCGCAGCAAACACAGCCCCACCAGCGCCCCGACCAGCGACGACAGCAGCAGCGTCAACGGCAATACCTGCCAGCCACCCCAGGCCCCGATCAGCGCCATCAGCTTGAAGTCGCCATAGCCCATGCCCTCCTTGCCGGTGACCAGCTTGAACAGCCAGTACACCGTCCACAGGCTGAGGTAGCCGACCACCGCCCCCCACAACGCACTGGGCAGGGGGACATAGAGGCCGAAGGCGTTGACGATCAGCCCCAGCCACAGCATCGGCAGCACCAGCACATCCGGCAACAGCTGATGCCTGGCATCGATCAGGCTCAGGGCCAGCAGGCACCAGGTCAGCGGCAGCGCCAGCAAGGCCTCGGGCGAAGTGCCAAGATGCCAGGCCACCCCCAGCGAAAGCAGCGCGCTGGCGACCTCCACCAACGGATAGCGCGGGCTGATGCGGGTTTTGCAGGCTGAACAACGGCCGCGCAAGGCCAGGTAGCTGATGACCGGAATGTTCTCCCATGCGCGGATTCGATGTCCGCAATGCGGACAACGCGAGGCCGGTAGCCACAGGTCGAAGCGCTCGTGCGCCGTGGTCGGCAGCCCCAGTACCTCCTGCGCCTCACGCTGCCATTGCTGCTCCAGCATGATCGGCAGGCGGTACACCAGCACATTGAGGAAACTGCCCACCAGCAGGCCGAGCAGCGTGGCCAGGGTGAGGAAGTAGGCTGGCTGCTCCGCCAGCAAAGTCCATGAAGTCATGTTCAGATCAAGCTACCCAACTGGAAGATCGGCAGGTACATCGCCACCACCAGGCCGCCTACCAGCACGCCCAGGATCAGCACGATGGCTGGCTCCAGCAGGCTGGTCAACTGGTCCAGCGCCTGGCTGACCTGTTCCTCGTAATGGCTGGCGGCTTTCTCCAGCATCTGGTCCAGCGTACCGCTGTTTTCACCGATCGCCGTCAGTTGCACCAGCAACGGCGGAAACAGCGGCTCGGCGGCCATCGCCTGGTGCAACCCCTGACCATTGGCCATGCCCTGGCGCAACCGCAAAACTGCCTGTTCGTGCAAGTCGCCACCACTCACCCGCGCCACCGTACCCAATGCATCCAGCAACGGCACTCCGGCCGCATAGGCCGTAGCCAGGCTGCGGGCAAACCGCGCCAGCGCCGCCTGCCCCAGCAACCTGCCGAACACCGGCAAGCCCAGCACTTGTCGGGATAGCCACAGGCGCGTTGGCGCATGCTGCCGGTAAAGCCGGCGCATGGCGAAACCGAGCGCAGCGCTCAGCACCACCAACAGCGGCGCAAACCGGCTCAGCAGCGTGGACAAGTCGATCACCCATTGAGTGTACGCTGGCAGTGCCGCGCCCATGCCTGAAAACAGCTTCTCGAATTCGGGTATCACCTCCAGCAGCAGAATCGCCGACACCCCCAACCCGGTCAGCAACAGCAGCAGCGGGTAGATCATCGCCTTGCGCACCTTCCTGTGCAGCGCCTGGCGTTGTTCCAGCATGGTTGCCAACTGTTCCAGCTGCCGGTCGAGCGTGCCGGATTGCTCACCCACCCGCACCAGGTTGCAGTACAGCGCGTCGAACCAGCCTGGGTGGCGCTGCAACGCGTCCGCCAGCCCGAGGCCCGAGGCCACATCCTGTTTCAATCTGTCCAGCAGCGCCGCCTGTGCCGCATCGCAGCCACTGCGCCCCATCACCTCGAACGCCTGCAGCAGCGCTACCCCGGCCTTGAGCAAGGTCGCCAATTGCCGGCTGAATCCCGCCGAGTCGGCTTTCACCTGGCGTTTCGGCAAGCTGAAGGCCAGCCCGCCGGCGGGCCGCAAACCTGCCACCTTGATGCCCTGGCGAATCAATCCGGCCCGCACATGGGCCGGGCTGCGCCCAGGCGTCTGGCCGCTGACCGGCTGGCCGTTGGCGTCGGTGCCATGCCAGGTGTAGAGAGGGGGCGATGGGTTCATGCGAAGGTCCTTTTTTCTGCCCGTGCGACAAGCTTCGAAACAGCTTGCCGCGTCCATGCCAGGGCGTGCGTCCATGATGCTCACTAGAGTAGTTCAGCGAAGATGACGCCCAAGCGGGCAGGGGTGACAAAAGGTGTCTGTTCAGGCCTACTGCGCCGCTGCCGGTTGGGGCGAGACAGACCTCAACGAGTACGCGTATCAAAAAGGAAAACGTTCATGAAAGGGCAACGCGGTATCACCCTGATCGAACTGATGATCGTCGTCGCGATCATCGGCATTCTGGCGACCATCGCCTTACCGATGTACACCAACCACCAGTCCCGCTCGAAGGCTGCGGCCGGGTTGCTGGAGATCAGCGCGCTGAAGACGGCGATGGACTTGCGCCTGAATGACGGCAAGGACGTGGCGACGGTGGCCGAGCTGGGTGGGCAGCCGGCTACGGCGCATTGTGCGATCACGGCCAGCGGCAAGGCGGCGGACGGTACCGGGAGCATCGTTTGTACCCTGGTGGATGCGCCGGCTACCGTGCTCGGCAAGGCCATTACCCTGACGCGCGCGGCGGCTGGCTGGGCGTGTACGACCGACATTGAAGAAGACCTGGCACCGAAGGGGTGCAAGGCGCCTTGAGGGCGGGGTAATAAGGTAGGCGAAACAGGGGTTTGCGTAACGGGTGCGAGCAGTGGTACGTTGCGCTACACGCCGGTGTAGCTCAGTCGGTAGAGCAGCGCACTCGTAACGCGAAGGTCGCAGGTTCGATTCCTGTCTCCGGCACCACATCCAGCTCCACTGCATTCCGCTGAATGCTTTGGAAGCCCTCTAAACCGGCCTTCTGGCCGGTTTTTCGTTTCCACGACCCTCCGTCGGGAACCAACTAAATCCCCAATAACCGGGGGTATTTTTGGGGTACAGCGTCTTTCCTGAATGGAGAACGTACCCCTATGCCACGCCTAGCCACTCCGCTCAGCGACCTCAAATGCCGCACGGCAAAACCGCGTGATCGGGCCTACAAATTGTTCGACGGCGGGGGCATGTACCTGTACGTCGCGCCCAGTGGCTCGAAGACTTGGCGGCTGCGGTATTTCAAACCCAACGGCAAGGAAGGCACGCTGATCATCGGTAAGTACCCCATCGTTTCATTGGCCGTCGCGAGGACCAAGCGCGATGAGGCCAAGGCTCTGTTGCTCGATAACCTTGATCCGATGGAAGAAAAGCAGAAGGCCAAGATCGCAGCTCAGCGGGCAAGTCTTCTGTTTGAAACCGTCGCTCTGGAGTGGCACGTCGAAATGTCCCGACGGTGGACTGAGGGCCATGCCAAGACGGTGCTGAGCAGGTTGCGCACCCATGTGTTTCCGCTGATTGGTCAGCGGCCTATCGCTGAACTCGATACCCATGATCTCCTTGAGGTCACCCAGCGAATCAAGGATCGCGGCACCATGGATGTAGCGCTGCGTGTGCAGAACTATCTATCCACGATCATGCGGGGTGCGAAGCGGGCGCGGCAGATTACTCACAATCCGGCGCTCGATCTGGCCGGCTCGATTCAAGCGCCGCGCACCGTGCACCGTCCTGCACTTTCGTTGAACCGCCTTCCTGAACTGTTGGATCGAATCGACAATTATACCGGTCGCGAACTGACCCGGCTCGCAGTGCTACTGACGCTGCATGTGTTCGTGCGCTCCAGTGAACTGCGCTTTGCCCGGTGGGATGAATTCGATCTGCAACGTGCGATGTGGGAGATCCCCGACACCCGTAAGCCGATTGAAGGTGTCCGCTATTCCACGCGCGGGACCAAGATGAGTGGGGACATTCAGATAGTGCCGCTGTCGCCTCAAGTCATCGAGATCCTTGAGCAGCTGCACAGCTTGAATCGCTTCTCTGAACTCGTCTTGCCCGGTGATCACAGGTACTGTAAACCCTTGTCGGAGAATACGGTTAACCAGGTGCTGCGCAATATGGGGTACGACACCACCAAGGACGTGTGCGGGCATGGTTTCAGGACCATGGCTTGTAGTGCCTTGCTCGAATCAGGGCTGTGGACGGATGCAGCGATTGAGCGGCAGATGAGCCATCAGGAGCGTAACCGCGTGCGCGCCGCGTATATCCACAAGGCCCAGTTTCTGGAGCAGCGTCGGTTGATCATGGCGTGGTGGAGTAACTACATCGATGCCAACAGATCGGGCCATATCACTCCGCATGAGTTTGCCCATCCGGTAGGCGATAACGTCACCGCCTTGCCAAATGGTTATGGCGCATTCGATCGCGGGTGAGTCTGCAAGATCGGCGCTGGCTGCTCTTTCACGCGGGTCCATCCAAACAGGGCTGCAAAGCCGCCCTGTTTGGACGGACCTCACTTTGAAAAGCTAGAAGCCAAGACGTTGTCCGGGATTTACCACTCAATTCCATCGGTGGATAACCGCTTTTCACGTCCCCAGTAGCGCTGAGCTTCGACCCTTGACCGGGTTTATCCACAGGCGTAGAACTGGCCGTGCAAGCGCTGTCGATGACAGCACCCCAGGTGACCCGAACCTTCAAGGTCACGCCGCTCCCGCGGTGGTTCTCCCCCCAAATGGCGATTCGCGTCCGGCAGCTCGCCCGGTCACCTCCCCGGTGATGGATGCCTACTTCAGATCATGGCCCTTTGTGCGCCAGACAATACCTCGTACTTCGCTGCCCTGCAGCAACCTACCCGCATGGCCATTTCGCATGCGCCAACCTGCGCCCGTCTCTTTCACTGGAAAGAGACGGGCGCGTCTAACACTGCTGCAGCCCTCATCGCATTTGGCTTTGTGGCAACTTCACCCGTGACAATCGGCGTGACAAACGTCGATGTCATCAGCAACAGCGCTGTAGATGATGGTGCCGCAGACCACGGAGTGGACTGCACCTGACTGACAGTCAGGCATGCCCCGGTCATCGCATTGCTGCTTGCACCTGGCTCAGGATCTCGCGGCACTGGTCTCGTCAGCCAATGCAGCCCCCACCCGCCCACCGGTAACGGTGCTCAGGAGGCCAGATCATGAGATGCCCTTGCTCCCGGACGTAAGGAGCCGCCAGTCCCGCGTTAGAGGACATCCCCACAGGCCGCAGGGGCCTTGATCCCTGATAACACTCAGCATTCTTGGCGGGATGACGTGGGGCGAGGGTCAGAGAACGGCAGATGAGGTGATCGACATGGCATTGATAGGTAGACGCGATGGCCGCAATTTCGGTTACGGCAGACAATTGAGCTATGCAGGACCGCAGGCGCTAAAAAACATGTTTGGCAGTGGCCACTACGGCACGGTCAAGGCGCACTGCGATCGGTGGCAGGCCTTCGTGAAGTGGTGCCGCTCCGAACAGGGGCCAGGTATTAGTGATGCGCGGCAGATTGATCGGAAGGTATTGGCCGACTATGCGGCGTATCTGTGCGACGTGGTTAGGCGCGGTGACCTCGCTGTCAGCACCGCACAAAACCGGCTATCCAGCGTTAACAGAACCATGGCAGCGCTTCGCGGTGATCAATACGTGAAGTTGCCAAGCCCGAGCAAGGCATTGGGTATGCAGCGCAGCGGGGTTCGTCAATTGGCCCCACAAGGCCAGGACCGCGAACAGGTTAAGCAAATCGTTGATGCGCTTTGCCGCCATGATCAGCAGCGGGTCGCCGCGATCGTTCTGTTGGCGCGAGCCACCGGCATGCGCTTGCGTGAGGCCATCTTGGCTGACCTGCCACGGCTGAGCCGTGAGGCTAACGAATTTAGCAGGATCAACATTCAGGATGGCACTAAAGGCGGTCGCTCCGGAGCCTCGGCGCCACGTTGGATTGCGGTGAACGGTCATGTTCGCGAGGCGCTTGGGTTTGCATTGCAGGTGTCGCCTGGGGGTAGCCGCAACCTGATTGCTCCGCACGAAAGCTATCTGAATTTTTTACGAGAAATCACCTGCCATGCGCGGACCATCCTGCATGTCTACAACCTCAAGGGCTTCCATGAGCTGCGAGCGGCTTATGCATGTGAGCGCTATGAGCAGATCACCCAGCACCGCTCGCCTATCAATGGCGATGAATGTCGCAAGATGGATCGGTGCCTTGATCGTAAGGCCCGAAGGCAAATCAGCTATGAGCTTGGGCACGGTAGGATCGATGTGGTCGCGGCCTATATTGGCGGACGGACATGAACAAGCCATTCGATATGGAGCTGTTCTTGGCTGGCGTGCTGACCGGATCCTACGCGACGCGGCAACGCCATTTGCGGCAGGCAAAGGTTATCCAAGCTGCAATCGCTGAGCGTTGGCAACGAGAAACGCCTTGGGTTTGGCAGAGAAAGCATGTCGCTTGGTTCCTAGATCATCGCCTACGCGAACGCAGTGACGCAACGCGTTATTACTACCTGCTGACCGTGCAGCTGCTAGTTCATCGTTTAGAAAAAACATGGTTCTTCAAGTGCCAAGCGAAGATCTGATTGATAGTAGCGACCGACCGCTTTCGAGCCAAAACAGCCCTTTGTGAAGGGCTGTTTTTGGAAGGAGCAGATTGTCCGATCAAGTAATAAATACGTCTTATTTCTATTTGGGTGAATGAAGTGGTATTCGATATGGCAGATTTTGACCTCCAGGATGGATGGCCGCAGATTGCCATTACTGCCAGGTATCGCTACGCTCAGTATTTTTACGGACTCACAATCGACATAGACAACAGCTGATAATCCCTCCAAAAAAAACGTATGGAGCATGCATATGTCAGAACTCTCCGGGAACTCATCGTCTAGAGCTATTGGAAGCGTTTATAAAGAGAATAAAAGATTTGTTGTAATTGGTTTGACAGGAAGAACAGGTTCAGGCTGCTCTACATCAGCAGAGATTCTTTGTAGTACCGCCATTGAGCTTCCAGAGAACGCATATGTCGGAATCTCCAATAATGAGCTAAGAAAACACCGAATAATTAAGAAGTTCATTGAGCATCGATGGCAGCCATTTAAGTGCCTTCAAGTTAGAACGGTTATAACTAGATTCATCCTTGCATTAAATTTTTCAGAGTTTTGTCGATTTGTTTCAGATGTTATGGCTAGAGATATACATAATGCCTCAGAGGCCATGAGGGAGATAAAAGAAGAATATGATATTCTACACGTCGAAATATCGGACTACCTTAGGAGTCCTGAAAGCACGCTAGATGAAATAGAAGAAAAGCAAGAATTTGCTTTTGATCTGTACTTCAATCGGTTGCCGGCCTTCTCGGATAAAATACGAGAAGGTCTAAAAAATATTTCGCTTGATGCATACACAAAAATATACCAGGCCGCAGGCGATAACATACGAGCTTCCGGTCAAGCAAATAGTTCTAGGTTTGATGATTCAAAGGTTTTTCATTTCCCTAGGACTATAAATAAAATAATAAAGTCTGCGCACCATTTGGCTCGAAAGAATAATGAGTCCTGTTTCATTGTGATTGATGCTATTAGGAATCCATACGAAGCAATATTTTTCAAAGAGCGTTACGCTGGTTTCTATCTGGTATCAATAAACACAGAAAATGAAAACAGGCTAGCCCACCTCCGCAGTACACACAAATTTTCTGAATCTCAAATAAAAGATCTTGATGAAAAAGAGTACCCAAGAAAGCTTTCTGGGTATAATAAATTTATATCGCAGAACATTCAAAAATGTATTGAGATATCCGATATACACATACACAATCCTAGAAAAGAGCAGTTCAATAATGTTGAGCTTAAGTGTCAGCTTGCCTGGTATGTTTCTCTAGTGCAACATCCAGGCTTGGTGATGCCAACATCTCTGGAAAACTGCATGCAAATTGCTTACACGGTCAAGCAAAGTTCAGGCTGTATATCAAGACAAGTGGGGGCGGTTGTAACGGATGAGGAGTTCTCAGTAAAATCAGTTGGGTGGAACAACACGCCACAGGGACAGGTGCCATGCCTTCTCAGAAATGCCGAAGATTTACTGCTTGGTCAAGACACCTCTGCATATAGTGAGTATGAAAGAAATGATATTAAATTCAGAGAAGTTTTGCATGAGAAATTTGATGGGCTAAGAAAATCAACCTTGTTGGAAGGTCGTAATTTATCCTTCTGCTTTAAAGACATGCAAAATGAAATAGACGGTGAAAAAAACCAAGTTCACACACGTTCACTGCACGCCGAAGAGAATGCGTTTCTTCAGATTTCAAAGCATGGTGGAATGAAGCTTAGGAATGGAGTGCTATTTACGACAGCCAGTCCATGCGAACTTTGTTCCAAGAAAGCTTACCAGCTTGGCATAAGTAAAATTGTATACATTGACCCATACCCTGGAATTGCCACCAGGCATACTCTATTGGTCGGAAGCAGCAGGCCAGAGTTACAGCTTTACAGGGGCGCAGTTGGTAGGGCATATCACCAGCTTTATCAGCCAATAATGCCATACAAGGATGAGCTTGAAACGCTGCTATCTATACCCGGTAGCGCAAACAAAAAAGCTATTCGGGCAAAAATGCTAGAAAAAGAAAATCTCGAACTAAGAGAAGAGCTTGCTCGACTGAAAAAACAGCTAGATGAGCTTAATAATAAATGATAAGCCGCCTATGTATATGGGGCATCGATGTCCTGAGTAGATCGATAAGAGTCGGCTTTGATCCTGCCAATTTCTTATGACTGACCACACGCTTATCCTTTGCAGAGACTCTAGGATGCGTGTTATTTGTCGGAGTGTCTTTCGGGAAACGACCGTAATGGGTCGATGGCCGCCAGTTAAGGCTGAACGCTATCGACCCATAGCTGCCTCTCGCGAAGGGCAGTAATCGACCAGAAGCGGACATTAATAGACTGAAGCGCTTAGCCCATGATTGAGCACAGACAAACTGCTGATGAATTTGTATTCTCGGACAAGCTCCGAAAGATTCGGGCTATTTCCATCTCCCAATTGGTAAGTTAAGTTTTTATCGAGCGGCTAAAATGCATATGGAAGGCATATATGAAGCATTGGACTGAGCCAAATGGAATATTTTTAATTCAAATTCCAATTGATTGGCAGTACCTTAATTCAGGCCTTAGCGACTATGAAGAGAAGTCGCCTTACGGGTTTCAACCTTATGAAGACCCCATAGGCTGTTTTCAGATAAGTTGTTATCCGTTGAGCGAGCTTGCTCCTAGTATCGCCAAAGCCAATCCAAACGGAGTCAGAAATTTAAGCTGGAAGGCGTCCAGGGAAGATAATTCCGAATTTTGCACACATCTGTTTTTCGGCGCTTATTATGATCAAGCATTGATAGGTAAATATATATACGATGTGGGTCTTGAAGGCGATAAGAGGATTGCAAAACAGCTTGGGATTGCCATTAAAATTCTGAACTCGGTTGTGATAGTCCCAGAGAGTGATCGTAAACTGGCTGCTGATTTCGATAAGTTTGATCGGTTCACAGGGTCTCTTGCGGCGTCACATGATCTCCTATGTGCAGCAATTGATGCAGGGGCATGTATTGAGATAATTGCAATTGCAGCGAATCAAATAGATGCATATTTAAGATTGAGTCTGGTGATTGCAAGGCAACTAGATGAGAAGACGAACAATATCGAAACTAGATACTTGTTCCAAGCAGATGGAGAGAAGGGGATTATGGAAAGGAAGGTCTTCGAAGATGCTTTAAAATTTAAAATAATTGATCAGGAGGCTTTTAATTGTTTGAGTGAGCTCTACAGCTTGAGGAATCGCGTTATTCACCGATACATAATCTCAGATATAAAGTCGCGTGATCTCGTAGAAATTGCTGGGAAATATTTGAGCGCTTTGGAAAGAACACGTCTAACCCTTCGCGACTTCGAGCAGAAACAAGCAGTTGTGCCTTATGGGTTATACGGAACGAAGTTTGGTAAAGCCCTTGTTACGGACGACGCTATAAGGCGGTTACATGCAAGCGCAAATGACAAGCATCTTCTTGAAAAATATAAGAGAAGCGTTAGTGACAGAAGACGCTAGGCTCTGTACGAAATCCCGAGAAACTTAATCGCCGCCCCTCAGCAGCGGAGACTTTATAGAGTCCCCACCATCACCCGAAAGGAATTCTGTGATGGAAATGCTTTAGGAACATTGAGGCCTAGAATGTACTCGCCGATCTCTTCACTGAAACCCACGGCTGTGCCTGAGCGATCGCCTAATGCTCGATGGGGTGCTCTGGGTACTCTGTTCGGGCGCTGCATGGCGAGACATGGCGGATCGCTTTGGACCGTGGTCAAACGGTGTATCAACGATTTCGAGGCTGGCGAAACCAAGGGACTTTCGATCAGATGCTCAGCCCCGCTGGACGAAGTCAGCATTCCATCCAGCCAATGTGGCCGCCCGCGTAAACGCTGCAAATGGTTACTTGCCGACAAGGGCTATGACGCCGAAGTGCTATGCCGCAACTGCGATCAATATAGAATGCAACCCGTATCCCGCTGCGCTCGATGAAGCGCAAACCCAAGCCTGGCTTACCCTGAATGTTTGATCGACCCAAATACCGACAGCACAATATCATCGAGCGCATGTTTGGCTGGCTGAAAGAGAACCGGACCGTGACACGTTCGCCAAGCTCGCGAAAAGCAATGCAGCCATTGTCTCGCTGGCTTGTTCCAAACTCAAAGGGGAAAGATTAATTTTTTGATTGAAATAGGGGGCAGACCACGATTTCGTTCCTCGAATTTATTCAATCGAGGGGGCTTGAAGGCTTCTTGCCATAGAGCCCTGAAATGATAAAACGTAGTCCGTCCCATATTGCCGTGTCCCTTATTGTTACTATATCGTTCGTGAGTGGCTTTTTGGGTCATTGCTGCGACCAAAACAGCATCTACGAGCGTCGTAGGCAACGCTCGTAGCTCTCAGCTCGCTACGTAATCAGTGCCTTTTCGCACAGCCTAGAGCCATTGCAGGATGTCATGACAATTGGGTTGGCTGAGGTCATCGGGTAAATACCCCGCCCTAAAATCTAAAAACCTCTTCTCCTAGCGACGAAAGCAAGGCAAAATTTCTCCCTTTTATGCTAGAGGCCAAAATGGAAAAACTCATTGCGTCGATTCAAGATTTTCCTGTGATTGTCCAGGGGGCTATGGGGTCCGCACTATTTGCATTGCTGACCTACATGGGGCAAAGAATTGCTGCCTACTGCTTCGATAGCTTTCGCGCAAACTCAAAAAAAACACGAATCAGACAGCTAAAAGAGCAACTTGTACGCCTGCGAGCACTTAGGGCTGAAGACGATGCTGAGAAGGCTTATTATACGTCACTGCTTTGGTTGAGGGCATCGCGCCACATTGTTAAAGCGTTGATATGGATCACATTTGGTTTGGCATTTGAATCTGTGGCTGGGACGTTTAGTGCTGTAGGATACATAGGCGCATTTTATTATTTGTTTTTAGCCCTAAACATTGTTAAACCCATTGGCTATGATGGTGATATCGACAAAAAAATTAAAGAGATTCGAGCAGAAATTGAGGGCTTGACTGACAGCTATTTGGCGCTTGAGAAAGCGGAAATAAGGGAAAAAACGAAATAGTGAAACAGGCGAAGTAGGAGGCAGACCACGATTTCACTTCTCGAATTTATTTAATCGAGGTGGCTTGACGGCTTCTTGCCATAGAGCCCTAAAATGTTGTCTGTCCCCTATGGTCAATTCAAGCTAAGCTTGCCGCTAGCGCGTGATAGGGTAGCTTCGGTGATAATAGGTCTGTCCCAATTTCCCTATTTTGTTGGAATGGGATTACCATTGAAAATGCTGCTGATCTAGCTTGAGCAACGCACGTACTCGTCGGACTGTTACATCTGCGCTATCAGGAACAACCACTGAAATTCCCAAATAGTGCTCAAGGTGCAAGGTAAGCGTCTGCTCGTCTACCAATAGATCCCAGTAGCGCTGGTCCAATTCATCAATTTTTCAGTCCAGCAACCGCCCAAGCACTTGGGCCACGTCCTCGAATAGCTTCCAGTTAGCGTTCTTTGATATCTCGATCGTCGCCATACGTCACTTCACCCAGCATACACAGATTTTCGTGGCCCCCGCGAACGACTGCAATGGATCGTTTTCTATCGTTCCCCAATCTAGCATTTGAGGTAGCTGGGCGTAGCTCTCACTGGGCCTTCCGCAATTCCCGATTCGATTCCACTGAAAGCCATAACTAGCTGATTTGTTTATAGATACCCTATGAGGTACATCAAAAAATCCACCAAATTCCAGCCCCGCGAAAACCGGGCCCCCACGGCCAACAACCGTCCGTCTGTCTCCACCACAATCAGTTTCCAGAAGTCTATGACTGTCTACGAAACACCCAGCAAAGCCCGCACTAGGCGGGCTTTGTTGTTTCTATATGTCTGAGCATCTGCGCTCGGTTCGACAAGGAAGCTACAAGAACAGTTGGAAATAAATGTAACTGGCGCCTCCAAGAATTACAATGGGACACATGCATGCAAGTATTTCTGAGCCTCCAGTGTCTTGAATGATTTGTTCAATTTGTGCGATAAGACGCCTTTTATTGATCTCATTGCTATCACTTGAATACTGCTCCAGAAGAGACGACATCATTGTCTTCTCGCTGGTGATCGCGAATGACATTTTTGCAATAAATCTCCGAAAGTCTTCTGGTTGCTCTATTTTGCTGACTAGCTCAGGATCTTCCTTAATTCTTCTTCTCAGTGCTTTGTGTTGACGATACTCTCTAAACATTGGAACGGAGAAGAGCGCAAAAGCAATAACAAAAAAGCCAATCGGGTAGACGGTCCATGGTAATTGTTTTTTTACCGGAGAATATTCGGGTCGAGCATCAATGAATTCAATTTTTTTCAAACCCTTGATCCTTGCTGTAACATTAGGTAAAGAAGGATTGGAGTCCTTTAAATACACCGAAAAACGAATGTAATCAGTAGGATTCAACATGCCTGGATCTATTGTTACAGAGTTTTCCTGCCTTGCTGGTGTTATTTTTGCATTGACATCTGATGGGTCAGAAGAAGTAATTTTTGAAAAAAGAACCTTCGATTCTTGATCAAAATGAAGAGTGGGTGCAGCAACTATCTCGGAGGATGATATTGATTTTTCGCCGTTATTCAGTATCAAGAAATCTAGCCTAGAAATTCCAGGTACCGGTTCCCCCAGGTACAATACCTGGATGTCTCCGCCTAACATAGGGTCCTCTTGAAGTAAGGATATGGAGGACTCCATACTTACCTGTAGTGACATTTTTTCTGAGAAAAATATTTGGTAGACTGCTATGAGGCACCCTACAAGAGTAGCTATAAAAGACATTGCTTCAAATAAATTGAATTTTCTTAAAGCGCTCATGGTAGTCCTTTGGCTAGTTTGCTTGGTTTGATATGTGTAAAATGTTTGCTATTTAGTAGTGGCATTATGCCATGCATTTGTCATTTGCACCACTGTCAATTAGCTATGATTGTAGTAGTGCCTGGAGTGAATGGTCTCATCTTTACATATGGGAAAGCTTCCTGTTTTCCCTCGCCGTAGAGGATTGTTTTATCACTGCGCACGATTGCACTATTTGTACTAAATAAGCAGGCGTCTTCACGCTTTAAGATTAATTGTGTATAAGCACAACTGAGCGTAAAACCTCGGCCAGCGAGCACGGATGCTACGCTTGCTTAATTAGGGCGTGGTTGCTGTGCTCATATGAAGGTAGTTACAAGTCAATTTACCATAGGCTACCTTGGCTGGTACGTTGAAAGTCTGGGAGGAATGATGTTTGTGATTTGCCATTGCAGCTGAATGCTAAGAAAACCAATGCAATCATTTTAAATCGTATTGACTTCATGTGCGTAATCAATTGGCGCCCGAACGTCTGCCCCACCCGCTGCCCATCCCTTCTAGCGGTAACTGGCATTTTCATTTCTCGCGCCATAGATAAGCTGTTCTATATCCAGTGACGCTTAAACGACACCTTTCGATCGAGTCCCTGAAAAATTGATGCCGCGAGCTTGCTCAAGTGATCAAGTCAGAATACTTAGATCAACTTTCCGCTGCGGAATAGGCACCTAGAGCAATTTCTCCAGATGCGCTTTCTGCGGCATGCTTATGTCGGTACAAGTCCTGCTGGAGCCCGTGGTGCTGGTACTCAAACCAAAGATCCTTCAATGGCTAGCATCCTGTGCTGACAGATTTGGCTGCTATCGAAAAATCTACCTGAGCAATACGACGGTCAAGCATTGATTGAAATGGTACAAGAACGAGGCCCTCATGATGGACCCAGCTTCTGATTCGACTCCATCAAAAGCCATGACTAGCTAATTTATTTATAGGTACCTTATGAGATAGAGCTGAAGATCCAACAAATACCATCACCGCGAGAACATGGCCCTCACGGCCAACAACCGTCCGTATGTCTCCGCACCGGAGAGCAGTTTTCAGAAAATCTACGACTGCTTACGAAACACCCCGCAAAGCCTGTCTTGTGAGCTTTGTTGCTCCTATCTGTATCGTGCTGCGGTCGGCTCGCACATCATCACCGCTGATACCTCATGCCCCAACACTCCGGCGGAGAACCTGCAGTACCTATTGACACCAACCCCCCACCGTTGCTTAATCGATTCGCCCTTCGCGGCCTGGCAGGCCCAGATCCCTGTAGTACCTGCCCCAGCCCATCGCAATTCCTGCCCGTCGCGTATTCCCGGTTTCATATAACAATAAGGGTAGTACCGTTCATCTGCCGATTACGTTATGTCCTGATTGAGTAATCCAACCAAGGAATGGCCATGAAAAGGAAATCGAGCGCCCTTGATTCAGTGGACCTGCAAATCCTGTCCATCATGCAGTCCGATTGCCGGACGACCCTCTCCAAATTGAGTGAAAAGATCGCCCTGAGCGAGACGCCTTGTTGGCGGCGGCTCAAGCGGCTGGAAGACGACGGCTATATCAAGCGCTACCAGGCGATCCTCGACAAGCAAGTGCTGGGCTTCGACATCACGGCGTTCATCCAGCTGTCGGTGGATTCCCATACCCCCGAATGCACCCGTGACCTCGAACAGCGGCTGACCGCCTCGCCCGAAGTGATGGCGCTGTACAACGTCACCGGCGACTTCGATTTCCTGGTCCACATCGTCTGCCCGAACATGGAGATCTACTCGCAGTTCGTCGAGCTGACGTTGCGCTCGCTGAAATGCATCAAACAGATCAAGACTTCAGTCAGCCTGCGGGAGATCCGCGCCAGCAACGACCTGCCGATCTTCTCGATATCCGCTTGAGTCAGTTCACGTGGTGGAAGGCTGGGCGTATACGTCCGGGCGGTGGAGTTGCCACAGGTAGTTGGGCCGGTTGACCGGCGTGAAGCCGATCTTTTCGTACAGCCAGGGAGCGGTGGTGGTGGCCAGGAGGATGCGCCGGAGCGAAAGGACCTCGGGTACTTCGAGCAACGTTTCCGACAAGCGCCGCCCCAGGCCCCGCCCCCGGTACGCTTCGTCGACGAAGACGTCGCACAGGTAACCGAACGTCGCGTAATCCGTGACCAGCCGAGCGAAGCCTACCTGCCTGTCCCCGTCGTAGGCACCCACGCACAGGCTGTTGTTGATGCTGGTTTCCACGCGCTCCTGGGAGATGCCGGCGGCCCAGGTCGAGGTGGTGAGGAAGCCGTGGACGTACGGGATGTCCAGGCGGGTCTTGTCCAGCGTCAGCGTGATGGTGTCGGTTTCAGTGATGGTGTCCATGAAGCCCTTCCTTGAATGCCGGGTTGTCTTGTTTGCGGTAGAGGGCGACCAGGGCCACCGCCAGTGCCGCAAGCGCGCAGTTAACATACCAGAACAGGGTGAAGTCGCCTGCGGCGACGAAGCGGCTGGCGACCGCATTGCCTGCCACTGCGCCCAGCAGCCCCATCAGGCCCAGCACACCGAAGCCCACCGGGAGCAGGTCGACCGCCAGGCCTTTGCTGAGCAACGCGTCGATCGCCGGGTCGATGGTGATTTCGCCAAGGGTGAACAGCAACACGCCGATCAAGAACAGTGGCCGGCCAGCCGACTCGGCCAGCAGCCAGAAGGCCAGCAACATGCAGGCGAAGCCCAGGGCCAGGGTGAAATACACCGACAGTCGCTGCGACAGCCATGTGTTGAGGGGAATCTGCAGCGCCATCACCGCGGCGGCGTTCACCCAGAATACGTGGGCCACGGCATCGGTCCCCCACGCACTGTCGGCGACCAGGGGCAGGGCATACTCCAACTGGATGTAATGGAACTGGTAGCACAGGGTGACGATCATCAGGACCACGGCCAGTGGCATGCTGACCACCGCGCGTACGGCCTTGCCGAAGGCTGGTTTCGGCCGGGCAATGCGTTCGGGTGCCGTCGCGGGCGCGCGTACGGCCCGAAGCACCACCAGCGCCACCACCTGGATGCACGCTGCGAACAGGAAGAAGGCGAATGCCGTCTGGTCGATGAGCGCAGCCCCCAGGGCACTGCCCACCGCTACACCGAGGTTGTTGACGGTACTTCGGAAGGAAAACAGCAGGTAGTGATTGTCACCCGGCGTCAGGGCGACCAGGGCGGCCTTCGCCGCGGGGGTAAAGAACGCCTTGCTCACGCCCAGCGCCAGGCTCAGCGCGCAGAGTGCGGGTGCGGCGGACACACCCGTGGCGAACAGGGCGTAGGTGGCGATCTGCAACACCAGGCCGACCTTCATCGTTAACAACGGGTTGGTCCGGTGGCTCAGGTAGGCCCCGGCAAACGATGCCACGTATTGCCCCGTGAGGAACAGCGTGAGCTGCCCTGCGGCGAAGGCCGGGGACTGCCCGAGCACCTTGACCAGGTACACCACGAAGAAGGGAATGACCGAAAAGTAACCCAGTGCCGTCAGGAACTGGACCAGCACGGCGCGCCGTGCGTCGCTCGGCATGGTAACCAGCAGGGTGCGTAGGTTCATGGGGCGACGATGACCTCGATGTGGTCGATTTCCAGGTTCAGCCGTTCGTCCAGTAGAGGGCGATCGGGCGCCGAGACGATGATGCCGCCATGACGGTGGAACGAGTCGGTCATGCCCTCGATTCGGTCGCCGGGTGCAAGCTTCATTTCCAGCCAATGCACATGACTGGCCCTGTTCTCGGGCAGGTGGATCGACCGTACGGTACCGGCAGGGAAGTCGAAATAGCGGATGGCGGCGCAACCCCGGCGAGCGATTGCCACTTTCACTGGCTCGCCGAGTAGCAGCCGGGCGTGGGCGCTGACCATGTCGAACCCGGTCGCGATCTCCACCAGATGCCAGATGCGGTCGCCACCTGGCCGGTTATGGCACTCAATGATCTCGATCGCTTCGCCGTCGACCTTGAACTCCAGGTGGCCCGGCCCGTCGCTGAGGCCGATGGCATCCAGGCAGCGGCTGATGTAGCGCCATTGGTTGGTGGACAAGCCGGATGAATCGGGATCGACCACGTGGCCGAGTTCCACCAGCCCGCTTAGCCCACCCAGGCGTTTCTCCGTCACGGCCAGCAAATGGTGGGCGCCGGCGATGCTGAAGGTCTCGCAACTGAATTCCCTGCCTGGCACCCAGGTTTCGACGATGTAGCGCCGGTTTGCCGCGAGGGTCACGCTGGCACCGGGTTCGACCCGCTGCACGTCGTGGCTGCCGGTGCCGTCCACAGGCTTGACCACCAGCGTATCGCCGCCTTCGTTGTGCAGCGCAGTCGCGCAAGTGCCGGTCTGCCGCTCGAAGAAGGCGACCTGGGTGAGCCCATGCTCGCGCAGCGCCTCGCGCGTCAACAGCTTGTCCCGCGTGACCAGGGAGGCATGCAGCGGCGGGGCCACGATACCGAGGACCCGGCCGATGATTGCCGCCGGCACGGTACCGAGCTCGGTGAACGACAGCACCGCTCGCAACGGCGCGGATGCGTCGATGACGGTAGCCTTGAACAGCAGGCCAGGTATGTCGTTGAAGTCCGCCAGGTGGATTTCGCACGGTGCCGTGCGTTGCCAAGGGGTCAGCCGGTGCGGCTCGGTCAGCACGATGACCGACGGCGCCACGGCCATGACCTTGCGCAGGTAGTCGTCTGTGGGGCCGAGCAATAGCAGGCTCATCGATCACCCTTGCAAGTCGAGGGTCAGTTCGGAAAACACCTGCAGGAACTCGTCCAGTGAGTCCTGGCTGACGGTCAGCGGCACGATCAGCTTCAGCACAGCGGGATCATGCGAGCAGGTCGTGGTGCAGACCTGATTGAGAAACAGCGAGTGCCACAGGTTGAAGCAGGTCTGTGCATCCCGCGCGCGGATGAAGAAGCAAGCGCCGAGTGCGGTAACCTCCTCGATCACGCCCGGGCAGCTTGCCGCGCAGGCGCGCAGTTGCCCGGCAAAGTGCGTCAATGGGGCCATTGCATTGTCCGCTCGAAGGTACTCGTCGAGCAGGTCCAACACAGCGCTGGCCAGATTCAGCGCCAGGTTGTTGTTGGCGAAGGTGCTGCCGAGGATCTTCTGGCAACCGGGCCGGGCGAACAGCTTGTCGAACAGCGGCGTACGCAGCAGCAATTGGGCACTGGGTATCATGCCCCCGGTCAGCGCCTTGGCCAGCAACAGCACGTCGGGCCGTTCGCGCCAGCCCAGGGCCTGCATTGCCGAATAGGCGCCGCAGCGGCCCAGCCCGGAGAACACCTCGTCGACGATGCTGACTGTGCCGAACTCCCGGCACGCCAGGAGCAAGCGGTCTGCCTCGTCGGCCGCGCAGCAACGGCCACCGCCCATGGCCTGGACAGGCTCGATGAGCAGCGCGGCAATATCTTCACGGGCGACCAACGCCAGTGCCTGGTCGATCTCCTCGAAAAACACCACGTCCAGGTCGGGGCGCAGCGCCTCGAAACCCACGCGATGGGCTGGCTGATCGCTCAGGTGAAGGGTAAAGGCACTGTTGCCATGGAAGCAGCGCTGGCGGACCAGCACCTTGCGCCGCGAGGTGTGGAACAGTGCGGCCTTGACCGCGCCTTCCACCGCTTCGGTGCCCGTGGTCAGAGTACACAACTTCCACGAGCCGGGCAGTTCGATACGCTTGATCAGCCGCTCCGCCAGGGGCGCGGCCCCGGTACAGATACCCAGTGGCGCCCCGGTGGGCAGGTCTTGGCCGAGCAGCGCCACCAGGCGCTGCTGGACCATTTCATGGTTGTGCCCGAGGACCGAAGCGCCGTAGTGCCCGACGAAGTCCAGCCAGCGTTTGTCTTCGTTATCGTACAAGAACTCGCCCTTGGCCCGGATGAATACCGGGGCCTCGCCCAGTTGCTGCAACAGGGCTGCCCAGTGCGGGTTGACCAGTGCCTGGTATCGCTCCATAGCCGTCGTCGGGCTCACAGGAAGTCGTCCATGGCGTAGTTCAGCGGCGGGCGGCGGTTGACGACATGCAGCCGGTGCAGTTCCTCCCAGGCACGGTGGGTCAGCTCCAGCAGCAGGGCGTAGGCCGTGGCGGTCGAGCGCTGTTGTGCCACGCTCAGTTCGCCCACCTCGGACAGCATGATCCGCGAGATGTACTGGTGGGCCAGTTTGTCGTTCAACTGCTCATGCTTGCGCGAAGGGCGGTTGTTGAACAGGGGGGTGCTGCTGAATTCCGCAGACAGGGCGTTGAGCAGGTTTTCCTGGCCTGGCAGCCCTTCGGTGATGGTGGCTGCGGCGAAGTACGACACCACGTCACGGGTCGCAAAATAGGTGTAGAAGTCGCACAACAACTGGGCGAAGGGGGTCGGTAGCGCGGTGTGCAATGCCTCTTCGCTCATGCCCAGCGATTTGCAGGTCTTGAGCTCGTAAAGCTCATGCCCGGCCTCTTCCATGTAGTAGCGGCGTGCGAGCTTCTTCAGCGGCCGGGGCAGCCGCTGGGCGATGGCCGGGCAGATCAGGTCGATGAACCGGTCTGTGATGTAGTACTCCTGGGCGTAGCTCGCGGCGATCAGCGCGTCGCGGCGATCGTTGTCGTTGCTGAACGAGGTGCGGTACTGGCTGCTGCCTTGCTCGGCGAGGAAATCCAGCCCCCAGCGCTCCAGGCGAATGGCCAGGTTGAGGCCCAAGTCCTCGGCATCAACGGCCAGCACGCTCGTGCAGAGCTTATGCGCGCCCGGCTGTTGGCTGCGTACCAGCAACCAGGTCAGTACCGACAGGCATTTGCGCACTTCGCTCACCCAGAACGCGCTGAACTCCACGGTGACTTCGCGCGGCGGCTCGCCCAGCAGCCGCTCAAGCAGCGCGGCGGCTGCGGGCACCGCGGGCGGGCAGATGACCGCCCAGCTCTGCAGGGCTACGCGGGCATAGACCAGATAGACGTTCGAGCTGCTGGCGTACAAGGCGTCGAAAGGGCGCGACGAGGTGTCGGCGATGCAGTCCAGTAATTCACGGGCAGCGTCGCGGTCGGCGAAACGCTGCCCTTGCAAGGCCGACCAGGCCTCTTCAAGGGCCTGCTGCAACAGTTGCTGTTTCTTCACCAGGGTGTGTTCGGGCGCCGACTCCCTGATCAGGCCGGCATCGTCGAGCACCGCGACGATGTCCTGCAACTGCGGGTCGGCGGTTTTCTGCCGCAGCGCCGGCCAATGCTCGCTGTCGTCGCGCATCAGGCCTTTCAATGTCGCGTCGAGCAACGCCATGGATTCGGAAGACAAGGCGAACTCGGAATCCTTTTCGCCGATCTCGACCGTGCCACTGGCCGCGTTCGAATGGAAATAGCCAACGTCGAGGAACGGTTTGCGGTAGCTGCCAATGGACCACTTTTCCATGTCGGGTTCCTCAGCTGAACAAGCGAAGTTTGACGGTCGTCTCGTAGTACGAGCAGATCTGGCTGTCCCAGCGTCCCATCAGTTCGAGCAGAGAACAGGTGTGGACCAGCGTCACTCGGGCTTCCTCGTCCGAGATCGCCGGGAAGTGGCCGAGTAATTCGTTGGTGATGTTGCCGTGGCCTTCGGACTCGTTGACGTTGGAGTGCCCGATGATCGGGCCCCAGAACGCCTTGGGCATGTCCAGGCGCTGGCAGGACTCGATGAACAGCTGGTTGAATTCCGGGTAGGGCTCTTCGAACAGGAACAGCGCGCTGATGAACGACAACAGGTGCTGGCGGGCATACACACCGAGCGAGGAATAGATGGAGAAGGTCGAATCCAGTGGCGCCACCTGGCCGAGCTTGTGCTTGTCGATCCCCACCGCATGCAGCGCATCGGCCAGCAGTGATTCATGGTCATGCTCTTCCAGGAACAGCTTCTTGATCCCCTGATACACCTCAGGGCTGGTGTGGTGCGCCATCGCCGGCGAGATGACTTTCGGCGCCTGCTTGACGATGTGGTAGTACTCGACGGCGAAGCCGATGAGCTGAGCGCGCGTGACACTCTGCTCCTTCATGCGCGTATACAGCGGCGAGTCGCCCTGTTTCCGGTGGAAGCTGGCGATAGTGGCGTTGAGCTTGCGCGTGAATTCCTTGCCTGAAACTACCCCGACTGGTTTGTGGTAGCGGCCTTCTGTCAGCAGGTAGTGCTTGTCCAGGTCGGCGATGAGCGCGGCTATCGATTCCGCCTCGAAGCGCGCCTCATGCTTGCGGTAGAGTTCGTCGGTGCTGAGGCAACCTTCTTTCAGATCGGCCAGCAGTTCTACCAGGCTGGTGTCTTGCGGATCCTCCAGCACCACGCTCTGCAGCCGATAGTCCAGGTGATGGCTGTCACCGACCTGTGTGTGCAGGACGCCCGCCCGGAACTTGGGATAACGAAATCGTTGGCTATGGGTTTGCATGCGGGCGCCCCTTATGGATTGACTGGCCGGAGAAGGGTGTCGGTGGTCGAGTAGAAGTCCCAGACGGCGGAGTGGAAGTTGTCGTACAGCTCGACGAACACATGGGTGTTGGCTTTCATGCTGCGCAACTGGTCCGCTGTGACTACGGGTATTTCGGCGAACAGCTCCCGGGTCAGTACGCCGTGCTCGGCGCCGATGTTGATGTTGGCGTGGGCCAGGATCGGGTCGATGAAGGCTTTGTCGACCTTCCCGCTGGCCTGCATCGCCAGGATGTAGCTGTCGACCTCGATGTCCTTGCCTTCGAGAATGCCCATGGTGGTGAAGAAGAACAGCGGATCGGTCGCGGCCCAATAGGCCAGTGCATTGCACAGGGCGAGGGTCTCCGGCAGCGGCACCGATGCGCGTATCTGCTGCTGGGTGATGCCGAGCGTGCTCAGCGCCTTGAAGATAAGCTCATCGTGTCCGTACTCTTCACCGTAGAACTCATTCATCTTCAACCGGGCTTTTTCCGACGCCACATAATTGAGCACGGGCGAATCGAACCAACTTTCGCGGTAAAGGAAGTTGAAGTTCTCGATGGCCATGCCGTAATAAACATTTACCGGCACTTGCTCCGGCGTCTGCAAGGCGCGCCAGAACTTGTTTGCATAGAGCGTCTTGTGCAGCAACTCCGCCTGCAGGTCCTCGATGACGAGTATGGCTTCATCACCGGTCATGTACCGCTCGCCGGAGTCGACGCGGTAGGCCAGGTTGCTCTCGGCAAGAGCGTTCAGGAATTCCCCCACCTCCTGGCTGGGCAGGGCGCTGTTGAGCGCACAGACTTCATCCAGCGTTCTGGAGCCGTCACATAGCGCGAGCACCTGGTTCCACTGGGCGGTGTCGCCTGTCAAACCGCTTATTTCATGCTCGCTGCCTGAAAACAGAAACGTTTTTACTGCAGGGTCATGACCCTCTTCGAACCGGCCAAATGCGACAAAAGACTCGCTCATCCCAATGCTCCTGGTCGAAAGAAATAGCCGGGCATTACGCCCGGCCAGTGACGCCTTGTTACAGGTGAGCAGCCATCAGGATCGGGCGCTGGTTCTTGGCCTTGATCACGATTTTCTTGCTGGAGGTTTCAACTTTCTTTTCCGATTTGGCAACGGTAGTCGACATAGCTTTATCCCTTCAGTAATGGGTGGTGCCGGTCCGGTCCGATACATGCCGTGCATGCACTTAAACATCGAGATGTCTAAACCCGGCGGAAACTATTCAAACACCCGCTGGAGGAAAAAAAATTGCTTTTTCGAAGCTGCGCTGGCGCCAGGTTTGGAAGATTTTCCCAAAGTGGGTGCTGTTGCTCGGGGCATGTCTGAGGAGCGGCTGCAGGCGGTCAAGTGCGGTAGGGGCTTGGGGCGTCAAGCGGCTGGTGTTCGCCCAGGCCGCTCAAGCGCGCGCGGTGGAATCGGGGTCGACATCACGATGGACGTTCGCGTCTCCCCATAGTGGTTGATCTTTTCAATCAGTCGCTCCAGATCACTCATGCTGGCGGCGACGACCCGGAAGATGTAGGAGTCTGCACCGGTTATGTGGTGACACTCCAAAACTTCCGGTATCGCTTCGAGAACCTTGAGAAACTTCGCCTTGGCCGGCTGGGGCACGGTCATCGCTAACATAGCGCCAACCAGGTAGCCCGCAGCTATCGGGTTGACCCGAGCCGCATAGCCCTCAATCACCCCCTCTTCTTCAAGGCGCTTGACGCGCTCGGTTACCGCTGGCACCGATAGATGCACATGCCGCGCAAGCTCGGTGTAGGTCATGCGGCCATTGCCTTGAAGGCGCTCGAGGATTCTCCAGTCAATATCATCCATATGCCTTAATTCCTTAGGTAGATTTTATTTTTTCCTTGGAAAATCCATTCTGCACAATCGCCGCTGTGCCTACCATTCTCCCGAGATCAATGCGTATCGTCTGGAGCCCCTCATGCTGCTCGCCAAATCTCTGGTTATTGGCTTTTCGATTGCTGCGCCTGTTGGCCCGATTGGACTGCTGTGCGTTCAGCGAAGCCTGAAAAACGGCTTCCGCTCAGGGCTTGCGACCGGGCTAGGGGCGGCCAGCGCAGATACTGTCTATGGGTTTCTCGGAGCGCTGGGCATTACCGGGATAATCCTTTCTGCACCTTCGCTGGCAGTTTTTCTCAAAGTGGTGGGTGGTGCGTTTCTGCTGTGGTTGGCGTGGAGCATTGCCCGAGATGCGCTGAAACCCAGGCAGGCAGCGGCAGTGGCCGCTTCTGCGTCTGTGACGCGCGACTTTCTGACAGCGTTTGGGTTAACCCTGTCAAACCCGATGACCATATTGGCGTTCATCGCCATTTTTGCCGCGCTTGATCCGTTGGCCAGCCAGCGACAGCAGAGCGATAGCGCAATGTGGTTCGCCACCTTCTCGATGCTCACCGGGGTGTTTTTGGGGTCCGCTCTCTGGTGGCTCTGCTTGAGCGGGTTTACCGCAGCACTGCGCAAGAAAATGCCCGTTTCCTTCATGCGCATCATTTCTGCCGTTTCCGCAGTCGCCATCGGCACTTTTGGGTTTGCCCAGGTGTTCACCGAATTGTCGCAGGTCGTTCCTCGTTGAGCAGGTGGCAAGCCTCGAAGGGGCTGTGAATCGCCCCTGGTTTCAAACCCGCACCCAATGCACCACCAGGCCAAGCACGGCACAGCCAACCAGCACCTGAATCACCCCCCGCTTGAAGCGGAACAAGGCGACCGCCGCAGCAAGCGCAATCACTGCCGAAGGCCAGTCGAACGCGCCACCGAACCCTTTCGGCCAAAGCACGTGATAACCAAAGAACATCGCCAGGTTCAGGATCACCCCTACAACCGCCGCCGTAATCCCGGTCAGCGGCGCAGTGAACTTCACTTCGTCATGCGTCGACTCCACCAACGGCCCTCCGCCGAGAATAAACAGGAACGACGGCAGGAACGTAAACCAGGTGACCAGGCTGGCCGCGACCGCACCAGCGAGGAACGGGTGTTCCGCGCCAAACATCGGGTGCACATACCCCCCCACGAAGCCGACAAAGGCCACCACCATGATCAGCGGCCCTGGTGTGGTTTCGCCCAGGGCGAGCCCGTCGATCATCTGCGCCGGTGACAGCCAGCCGTAGTGCCCGACAGCGCCCTGGTAGACATAGGGCAACACAGCGTAGGCCCCGCCAAAGGTCAACAACGCGGCCTTGGTAAAGAACCAGCCCATCTGGGTCAGGGTCGCACCCCAGCCAAACGTCAGGGTCAGCAGCCCCATGGGCAGGCACCACAGCGCAGCACCGACCAGCAGCAGGCGCAGCAGATGGCCCCAGCTGAAACGGGCATGCTCGGGCGTTGGCGTGTCGTCATCGATCAGCGCCGGGCCATAGCTGCTCTTCGCGGCCCCATGGCCACCACCGATCACGAACTTGTCGGGGGCGAAGCGGCCGCCCGCATAGCCGATCAGGGCGGCGGCCAGCACGATCAGCGGGAATGGCACGTTGAGCGCGAAGATGGCCACGAACGAGGCCGCGGCCATGGCCCACAGCCAGCCGTTCTTCAACGCTCGCGAGCCGATCCGGTGGGCCGCGTGAACGACGATGGCGGTGACCGCCGGCTTGATGCCATAGAAGATGCCTGCGACCACCGGCACATCGCCGAAGACGATGTAGACCCACGACAAGCCAATCAGGATGAACAGCGAAGGCAGCACGAACAACGCGCCGGCAATCACGCCGCCCCAGGTGCGATGCATGAGCCAACCGATGTACGTGGCGAGTTGCTGGGCCTCGGGGCCGGGCAGCAGCATGCAGTAGTTAAGCGCGTGCAGAAAGCGCTTTTCGCTGACCCACCGGCGTCGCTCTACCAGCTCCTGATGCATGATCGAAATCTGCCCGGCGGGCCCGCCAAAGCTGATGAAACCCAGCTTGAGCCAGAACAGGAAGGCCTCGAACAAGCTGACCGGCCGCAAGGCTGCGTGCGGCTTTGGCTGTTCGTCCACGGCGGAGGGGGTACCAACCATTTTCGATTTCCTCACTTGCAAAAGCCGTCAGCAGCCTATTGATTGCGCCCGGCAACTGTAGTCAGTCGGTTGTGATTGCCAATGCTTTCTCACAAGCTTGCGAGGATACGCTCGATACTGGGTACCTCGGAAGGTTGGTTATCTTCAGGGCTATCGGTTTGCATGAGGCAGAAGCGACGGCCAGCGATGGTACGTTCTGAACAACAGGTGTCGCGTTGACCCGCTTTCCGAGGGGGGATAGCATCGCCAGCGAAATGTCTCGCTGGTGGGGCCCCCCAAGGCGATCGGTCGGCCCTCAAATTCAAGCTAGTCACCAGGTACCAGTAGCGCTTTGTTCGAACTCACCAGCTACCTCGGGCTGTTCCTGGCCGCGTTTGCAGCGGCGACCTTGTTACCCATGCAATCGGAAGCGGCGCTGGTCGCGATGCTGGTGTCCGGGCATTACCTGCCGGAGGCGCTTGTCGCGGTGGCCACCGTCGGCAACGTGCTTGGCTCAGTGGCGAACTGGGTGCTTGGCCGGGGTATCGAACATTTCCGCCACAAGCGCTGGTTCCCGGTCAGCGAGGCCAAACTGGAGAAGGCGCAGGCCATTTACCGGCGCTATGGGTTCTGGTCATTGCTACTGAGTTGGGTGCCCCTCATAGGCGATCCGATCACCTTGGTGGCCGGAGTCATGCGCGAACCGTTCTGGCGTCTCTTGCTGCTGGTCACCCTGGCCAAGGGGGGACGCTATGTGCTGCTGGCGCTTGTGGTTCTTGGCGGCATGGCATGACGGCAGAGCGGCTCCCGTGCTCAGCCCCGTGCCGAATCGGAGGCTGGCAGGCTGTTTCGAGGCGTATTGGCACGCCCGGCCTCATTGTCTCGACCGAGCAAGAAGAACGCCGCCCCCGCCGACAATACGGTGAAGCCGATCAGGACCACCATCAAGGCGCTGAAGCCTTCCACATACGCGGTCTTGAGCAGCAACGGATCGATGCCCTGGACCTGGCTCAGGTCGCCCATCACCAGGCGCTGCGCCAGTTCGCGGTAGTTGCCCGCAGGCAGCACGCGCCCGAGACCGTTGCCGACCAAGGCGCTGAGCAGAGCGATGGTGATCGCCAGGGCGACGCCCTCGCCCGCCACCCGGGTGGTGTTGAAGATACCGGCGGCCATGCCCGCCTGCTCCTTGGGAATCACGCTGACCGCCAGCCCGTCCATCAACCCCCAGGGGAAGCCGGTGCCGATACCAATCACCAGCATTGCCAGCACCAGTTGCTGGTGATCGCCTATGGCGGTATTGGCCAACATACACAACCCCGCGGCCGCCGTCAGGAAGCCTGCGGCCGACAGCATGCCGGCACTTACCCAGCGGGTCAGCCAGGCGGCCAGCAACGGGACCACCAGCATCGGCGCCGACAGCGCCAGCAGGATCAGGCCGCAGCGCAGCGGGGCGATGCCTTCCACGCCGATCAGGCGAAACGGCAACAGTACGACCAGCACGATATAGCAGTAACAGGTGCCGATCGGCAGCATCTGCACCCCGACGAAGCGCGGGTATTTCAGCAGGCCCAGCGCGAGCATCGGCTGCCTGGCGCGCAGTTCGATCATCACGAACGCCAGCAGGCTCAGCGCCGCGCCGCCGAAAAGGCCCAGGATCAGCGGCGAACGCCAGCCGGCCTGGGGGCCCAGGATGATCGCAGTGGTGGACAGCGCGAGCATACTCGAGAAGCCAAGCACTCCGGGCAGGTCGAGTTCATGCGCTGCGGGGTTACGGCTTTCGCGCATCCGTGCCAACGCCGCCAGCAGCGAGATCGCCGCAAGGATCGCGCTGCTGACGAAGATCGAGCGCCAGCCGAACTGCTCGATCAACAGGCCGCTGAGCATCGGCCCGAACGCCAGGCCCAGGCCGAACGTGGTGCCCAGCAGGCTGAACGCGCGTGTGCGGGCCAGGCCCTCGAACTCCTGGGCCAAGGCGGCGGAACCGCTGGCCAGGGCAGCGGCGGCGGCAACTCCCTGTACCGCCCGCAGGGCATCTAGCCAGACGATGTTGGAGACGTTCGCCAGCAGGATGCTGACGAAACCGAACAGGGCCAGGCCCAGGGTGAACAGGCGCTTTCGCCCATAAAGGTCCGACAGGCTCCCGGCCGCCATCAGCAGGCTGCCGAAGCTGAGCATGAAGGCGTTGGTGATCCACGTGAGCGCGGCTGGATCGGCATCGAAGGCCTTACCGATGGCAGGCGTGGCCACGGCCCCGCCGGTGAAGCTCAGCGGTAGCACCAGGGCAGCCAGGCAGATGGCAATCAGAACGTAATAACGGTCCGTGTGCGGAGTGTGGTCGGTAGCCCGGTCCATTGTGCTGTCCCTTCTGTCGTAGCATCGTGTGCGTTAAATCTAGAATGGCCACAATGTTGAATAAACAGGCTGGAACTCCACTCATAATGGACATAAAGGATGTAATGCCATGGAAAGCCTGAACGGCATCCTCGCCTTCGTAAAAACTGCCGAGTCGCTGAGTTTCGTCAACGCAGCGAGGGCGATGGGCATTTCCGCATCGGCGGTCGGCAAGAACGTTGCCCGCCTGGAGGCTTCCTTGAACGTGCGGCTGTTCCAGCGCAGCACGCGCAAGGTCAGCCTGACGGCCGAAGGCCAGCTGTTCTACGAGCGCTGCCGACGCATCCTCGACGACCTCCAGGAGGCCGAGGCCATGCTGTGCCATGCGATACAGGCGCCGCGTGGTCGCCTGCGGGTCAGCCTGCCGACCATCGGCTACCGTTTTCTGCTGCCACTGATGCCGGCGTTTCGCGAGGCGTACCCGGAGATCGAGCTGGAGATGGACTTCAACGACCATCTGGTCGACCTGATCGACGATGGCTTCGATGTGGTGATCCGTAGTGGTGCGCTCGCCGATTCAAGACTGATGTCACGCAAGCTCGGGCCGTTCCGCTTCGTCCTCTGCGCAGCGCCCGCTTACCTGGCACGCAAGGGGCGCCCGCAGACGCTAGCCGACCTGGAGCGTCACGATTGCCTGCGCTATCGCTTCGTCACCACCGGCAAGATCATGGACTGGAGCCTCAGCACCGATCCCGAGTTCACCCAACTGCGCCTACCGACGGTACTGACGCTGAACAACATGGAGGCGGTGCTGATGGCCGCGGTGGATGGCCATGGCATCGCTTACATGCCGGACTTTCTGGTACGTGAATCGGTGAGGGCTGGCGCAGTGGAAAGCCTGCTTGATGCCCACACCTCCGACCAGGGCCAGTTCTGGGCGCTGTGGCCATCGAGCCGCCACCTGTCGCCGAAGATCCGCGTATTCGTCGACTTCATCGCCGAGCGTCTGTGCAAGGCATAGCCCGGTGCAGCGGATTGGCCTGTGCCCACTGCTCGGCAGTCGTCACCTACCGTTCTGGCAGCAACTCAATGGCTTTGCGTTGGTTGTCGCAAATAATCACCAATAAATTAATTATTCGTGCAATGTTCAATTGCATGAATCGCTATTGCGAAGAAAAACGCAATCCCGGGCAACATCATTCGGCATAAATTGGATCCAATATCTGAGTTTGGTCGTCGTCTCGTCGGCGGCCATCACGATCCGCGCAGCCAAGGAGAACGCCGCCATGATGTTGAAGGACCCTTCCACCAAGTACCGCCATTTCGCCACCGTGGATCTCCCGGACCGCACATGGCCGGGCAGGGTACAAAAAGTGGCGCCCACTTGGTGCAGTGTCGATATGCGAGACGGCAACCAGGCGCTGATAGAGCCGATGAATGCCGAGCGCAAACGCCGCTTCTTCGATCTTTTGGTCAAGGTAGGCTTCAAGCAGATCGAAGTAGGCTTCCCGGCGGCCTCGCAGACCGACTTCGATTACCTGCGCGAGTTGATCGAAAGCGGTGCAATCCCTGACGACGTCACCATCCAGGTCATGACCCAGGCCCGTACCCACCTGATCGAACGTACCTTCGAAGCGCTCAAGGGCGTGCCGCGGGCGATCGTGCATGTCTACAATGCCACCGCTCCGGTATTCCGCGAGGTCGTGTTCGGTGTCGATCGCGCCGGGTGCATCGGTATCGCCACCCAGGCCACCCGCGAGATCAAGGCGCTGATGCAGGCCAACCCGCAAACTCAGTGGACCTATCAGTATTCGCCGGAAACCTTCTGTTTCACCGAGCTGGATTTCGGCCTGGAAATCTGTGAAGCGGTCATCGACGAGTTTCAGCCAACACCGTGCAACAAGATGATCCTCAACCTGCCCACTACCGTCGAGGTCGCCACCGCCAATGTGTTCGCCGATCAGATCGAGTGGTTCTGCCGCCACGTGAAAAAACGCGACAGCGTGATCATCAGCGTGCACCCGCATAATGACCGTGGCACCGGGGTCGCTACCGCCGAACAGGCCTGCCTGGCGGGCGCCGAACGGGTCGAAGGGACGTTGTTCGGTAACGGTGAGCGCACCGGTAACGTCGATATCCTGACCTTGGCCATGAACCTGTATACCAGCGGTATCAGCCCCGAGCTGGACTTTTCGGACATCATCCATGTCCAGCGCGAAGTCGAGTATTGCAACCAGCTGCCCACCCATCCGCGTCATCCCTACGCCGGTGAACTGGTTTTCACCGCCTTCTCCGGGTCCCACCAGGACGCCATCAAGAAGGGCTTTGCCCGTCGACGTGACAACCCTGACGGCTACTGGGAAATTCCCTACCTGCCGATCGATCCGGCCGATATGGGGCGCAACTACGAGGCCGTGATCCGCGTCAACAGCCAGTCTGGCAAAGGTGGGGTCGCTTACTTGCTGGAGCAGCAGGGCATCGTGCTGCCGCGTCGCCTGCAAATGGAATTCAGCGGCCTGGTTCAGCGCGTCGCCGACGCCAAGGGCCAGGAAGTGACCAGCGAGATGATCCTGTCCAGCTTTACCAATGACTATCTGCAGCGGGGCAAACCCTACACGCTGACCCAGCCTGTGATCACCACTGGCGATGCTGGCACCTGCATCAGTGCGCAACTGGCATTCGAGGGTGGGCGGGTGACGCTCGCCGGCAAAGGTAACGGGCCGCTGGCCGGGTTGGCCAATGCATTTGCCGCACAGGGGCTGAGTTTCGACATTGCCGACTACCACGAGCATGCGGTGCGTGATGGTGCCGAGGCCGAAGCCATTGCCTACGTGGAAATTCGCGTCCACGGCCAGTTGCTGTTTGGCGTCGGCAGGGACAACAGCAGTTTGCAGGCCTCGCTGCAGGCGGTGGTCAGCGCCGTGTGCAGGGCGACTCGCCAGGGGCTGCTGGAGCCGATAGGGGACGCGGTTGCGGTCCTCAACTGAGTACGCAACGGGCAACATGATCGTCGGCTGATGTGGCCTTTTTGCCTCAACCGGCAATACTCCTTCTATACGCAGGCGTGTTCCTGGTGGCGCGCGCCGCTGGGAGGTGTCAGGTGAACAAACTGTCAATCGTAGGCGCCGGCATTGTCGGCGAGGCGGCGGCCCAGATCATTGCCCGCGACGAGTTGTGCCGTGAACTGGTGCTGATGGACGTGCAGGGTGACATGGCCAAGGGCAAGGCGCTGGACGTGTGGCAAGCTGCAGTCGAAGCTGGTTCCGATACCCGTGTGCATGGCGGCGGCAACGCCGAATTGCTGCAGGGTTCCGAGCTGGTGGTGATCACCGCAGGCGTGCCGCGCAAGCCGGGCCAGTCGCGTCAGGATGTACTCGCTACCAACCTGCCCATCCTCGACGGCATCATGGCCGGCATCGAGCAACATGCGCCGGCTGCCACAGTGCTGGTAGTGTCCAATCCGGTCGATGTGCTCACCTACCGCGCCTGGAGCCTCAGCGGGCAGGGGCGCAACAAGGTGTTCGGCCAGGCAGGGGTGCTGGATACCGCGCGGATGAAATGTTTCATCGCCGAACAGACCGGTTTCTCCGCCCGTGATATCACCGCGTTGGTGCTGGGCGGGCATGGCGACAGCATGGTGCCGCTGATGCGCTACTGCCAGATCGGTTCGGTGCCGTTGTCGCACTTCCTGTCCAGTGAGCAGATCGAGCAGATCGTCGAGCGCACGCGCAAAGGTGGCGGCGAGATCCTTGGCTTGAAGAAGCTGGGCAGCGCCTGCGATGCGCCGGGCGTGGCCATTGCGCAGATGGTGGATGCGATCGCCAACGGGCGCAACCGCATCTTGCCGGCGGTGGCAATTCTGGAGGGCGAGTATGGGCGCAAGGATATTGCCATGGGCGTGCCTTGCGTATTGGCCGATGAGGGGCTGGCGCAGGTTATCGAGTTGCCGCTGGATGCGCAGGAACAGGCAATGTTCGACCAGTCGGCCGATCAGGTGGCGCGGGATATCGCCGAAATGAAAGCGCTGTGACTGTGTGGGAGCGGGCATGCCCGCTCCCACAGGGACCCTGCCTGCTGAGCCTGGCCCTTAGCGCTGATACGCCCGGCCAAAATGCCGCTCCAGCCGCGCCTGCACCAGCTCCAGCAGGATCGACAGCACCCAGTAGATCACTGCTGCCGTGGTCAGCATCTCCAGGTAGCGGTAGCTCGAGCGCCCGTACGACTGCGCCAGGAACATCACCTCCCAGACACCCATCACCGAGATCAGCGACGAGTCCTTGAGCATCGAGATGAACTGGTTGGCCGTCGGCGGAATGATCACGCGCATGGCCTGGGGCAGGACGATGTGCCAGAAGATCTGCGGCGTGCGCATGCCCAGCGCCAGCGCCGCTTCACGCTGCCCGCGGGCGACGCCGAGGATGCCGGCGCGGAAGATCTCGCTCAGGTAGGCCCCATAGTTCAGCGACAAGGCGATGATGCCGGCACTGATGGCGCCCGGCACCAGGCCCAGCTGTGGCAGCCCCAGGTAGATCAGCAGGATCTGGATCAGCAGCGGTGTCCCGCGAAAGAACGAGGTGTAGAAGCTGGCGATGCCCACCAGCACCGCACTGGTCGACAAGCGCGCCAACGCGGCGGCAAAGCCGAACAGTACCGACACCACCATCGAACACAGGCACAGGAACAGGGTCAGCGCCGCACCCTGCAGAAAACCGTTGGGCCCGAGCTTGAAACCGGCGAGGTTCGGGAACTTCTCCAGGATGATCGAGAACTTCAGGTCGAAGCTGAGAAAAAATGCGACGAACAGGCCGAACAGCGCCAGCCAGGTCAGCAGCAACCGGGTGCGAAAGCCGAACAGGCCGGCACCCGTGGCTTTCACCACGGGTTTGAGGGACGGGGGAAAGGTGCTCATTTGCTGATATCGGCGCCGATCCATTTCTGCGACAGCTTGGCCAGGGTGCCATCAGCCTTCAGCTCGGCAAATACCTGACGCACCTTGGCATCCCACTCGGGGTCGCCTTTTTCGATGGCTACCGAGTTCGGCTCTTCATACAGCGGGGCGCCGGCCAGCTTGAAGCGCTTGTCCTGGTCCAGGCGCGGCTGCGCCGTCACCAGATTGGTGAGGATGGCGTCCAGGCGCACACCGGCACCCAGGCCCAGGTCCTGGAAGGCGACGTTGTCGGTGTCGTACGGCGCGATCTGCACGAAGTCGAAGGGGTAGTCGATCTTCTGCTCTTCCTTGCCTTCTATCACCAGGTTCTTGTTCAGGTAGCTCTCGTAGCTCGATGCACTGGTCAGACCAACCTTGCGACCGTCCAGGTCTTTCGCCCCATGGATGCGTTCATCCTTGGCGTTGACCACGATCACCGCAGGCGATGCGTAGTACTCCACCGGGAAGTCGAACACCTCGGCGCGGGCCTTGCTCGGGGTCATCGAGCAGATGCAGATGTCATAGCGGCCACTCCAGCGGCCAGCGGCGATCACGTCCCACGACGGGGTTTCCAGGCGCAGCTTGACGCCCAGCTTGTCTGCCACGGCCTTGGCCACATCCACGTCGAAACCAGCCAGCTGGTTCTGCTCGTTGACGAAGGAAAACGGCGGGTAGCTTTCCATCAGCACGTTGACCAGTTCCTTGCGCGATTCAACCCGCTCCAGCGTGGCGCCAGCAAAGGCCTGGGAAGCAGTAGCGAGCAGCACGAGGCCCGCACCGAGCACAGTAGAAAATCGCATGCACATAACCTGAAATGTTGGCCAATTGGGAGAAAGCGTATTTAATAGTTATAAATGAAACTCACATAATGAATTTAATTCATAAGAACCTGCAGAGTAGTTATATGAAACAGCGAGCGATGGTGATTCTCGACGGTGGCATGGGCCGTGAACTGCAGCGCAGTGGGGCGCCGTTTCGCCAGCCCGAATGGTCGGCCCTGGCGCTGAGCGAGGCGCCCGAAGCGGTGGTCGGCGTACATGCCTCGTTCATCGCCGCCGGTGCCCAGGTCATTACCAGCAACAGTTATGCGGTGGTGCCTTTCCACATTGGCGAGGAGCGTTTTGCCAAGGAAGGGCGCCAGCTGGCCAATATCGCGGGGCAGCTGGCGCGGCACGCAGCCGATGTCGCTGCGCACCCGGTCAAGGTCGCGGGCTCGTTGCCGCCGCTGTTCGGCTCCTACCGCCCGGACCTGTTCCAGCCCGAGCGCGTCGCGGAAGTGCTGTCGCCGCTGTTGCAGGGCCTGGCTCCGCACGTCGACCTGTGGCTGGCAGAAACCCAGAGCTCGGTGGCCGAAGTACGGGCCATCCATGCCCACCTGCCGGAAGACGGCAAGCCGTTCTGGGTGTCTTTCACCCTGCAGGACGAAGAAGTGGACGACACCCCGCGCCTGCGTTCCGGCGAGCCGGTGGCCGATGCCATCGAAGCCGTGGTCGGTATGGGTGTGGCGGCCGTGCTGTTCAACTGCAGCCAGCCCGAGGTCATCGGTGCTGCGGTGGATGTGGCGCGCTCGGTGATCGAGCGACACAACGCTGACGTTGCCATCGGCGCCTATGCCAACGCCTTCCCGCCGCAGTCGAAGGAAGCCACCGCCAATGATGGCCTGGATGAGCTGCGCGAAGACCTCGATCCGCCGGGTTACCTGGCATGGGCCGCTGACTGGCGCAAGCGGGGTGCGAGCATGATCGGTGGCTGCTGTGGCATCGGCCCGGAGCACATTGCCGAGCTGAAACACAATCTGTCGTGAAGCCATAAGGGGGCAGGGTGGCTGCCGTACCGCCCGGTCCCCCAGCCATTAAAAAAAACGCCAGTCAGACCCGGATTCCATCGTTTTTCAGTCTCCCGCCATGTCCCTATAGTCCGCTGAAAGCCGATGCTCGATCGGCATACACAACTCAGCCGTGCGGAAAACCGGATATGAACAACAACGAAAAATTCGAGGGCAGTGCAGCGGCCGGTGTCGGTACGCGCGTGGTGTGGGGCGGGGAGCAAGTGCAGCACCCGTACAACGCCACCCAGACCCCGATCGTGGTCAGCGCCGCCTACGGCTACAACGATATCGACGCCTGGTACGACGTGGCCCTGGGCAAGCTGCCGGGCTACATCTACAGCCGCATGAGCAACCCGACGGTCGCCACCCTGGAAGCCAAGCTGTGCGAGCTGGAGCAGGCCGAGTCGGCAGTGGCGTTCAGCAGTGGCATGGCGGCCATCAGCGCGGTGCTGCATACCTTCCTCTGCACCGGCAAGCGCGTGGTGTCGACCCGCGACAGCTACGGTGGCACCAACAAGATCTTCGAAGAGTTCCTGCCGCGCATGGGCGTGCAGGTGTGCCTGTGCGATACCCTCGATACCGAGGTGCTGGAGCGCGAAATCGCCGCGGGCTGCGACCTGCTGTACCTGGAAACCCCTACCAACCCGACCTTGAAGGTACTGGACATCCAGCGCCTGTGTGCGGCCGCCCGGCAGGTAGGTGCGGTGGTGGTGGCCGACAACACCTTCGCCACCCCGCTGAACCAGAACCCGCTGGCCCTGGGCGTGGATGTGGTGGTGCACAGCGCCACCAAATTCCTCTCCGGGCACGGTGACGTGCTGGGCGGGGTGGTTTGCGGTGCCGAGCCACTGATGGCGCAGGTACGTCACTACCGTGAGATCAACGGTGCGGCGCTGGACCCGTTTTCCGCCTACCTGATCATCCGCGGTATCAAGACCCTGGCTTTGCGCCTGCGGCAGCAACAGGCCAGTGCCCAGGCCCTGGCCCAGTACCTGAGCAGCGAACCGCTGGTCGAAGCGGTCAATTACCCGGGGTTGCCCGAGCACCCGGGCCATGCGATTGCCAAGGCCCAGATGCGCGGCTTCGGAGCCATTGTCAGCTTCGTGCTCAAGGGCGGCATGCCCACCGTGGCGCGGCTGCTGCCGCGCCTGAAGTATGCCCATCGGGCAGGCAACCTGGGCGCGGTGGAAACCATCTATGGCCCGGCGCGCACCACCAGCCATGTGGAAAACACCCTCGAAGAACGCTTGGCCCTGGGCATCTCCGAAGGGCTGGTGCGTATTTCGGTGGGCATCGAAGACACCGAGGACCTGCTGGCAGACCTGGCACAGGCTTGTGCATCGGTGCGCCAGGAGTTGGCCGCAGCAAAGGAATTGCACGGTGACGCGTACGCCGGCCTGGCCGAAGTACAGGCCTGAGGCAGGCGCGTGGCACCCGTTCCTTGCGGTGGGTGCCAGTTCATGAAGTCGAACAAAAACAATATGCAAGGCAATTCGCTTCGCTCTGCCAAGACGAGGTCGTTGCAACGTCCTTGCCCGCCAACTTTCATGAGAAAACCACAATGTCCCTGCAGACAACTACAACGAGAAATGCTTCTGCGCATGGCTTCAAGCAGGATATGCAAACCCGCCATATCGTCATGCTGGCGCTGGGCGGTGTCATCGGTACCGGCCTGTTCCTGACCTCGGGCTACACGGTCAACCAGGCGGGGCCCCTGGGTGCGGTCATCGCCTATATCCTCGGCGCGATCATGGTCTACCTGGTGATGATGTGCCTGGGCGAACTGGCGGTGCACATGCCCGAGGTCGGCTCGTTCAGCAGTTATGCCACGCGCTACATCGGGCCGGGTACAGGCTACATGGTGGCCTGGATGTACTGGCTGACCTGGACCGTGGCCATCGGCTCGGAATTCACCGCCGCCGGTATCCTCATGGTGCGCTGGTTCCCCGAAACGCCTGTGTGGCTATGGAGTGCCCTGTTCGGCCTGGCGGTGTTCATCAGCAATATCATTTCGGTGCGCTCGTTTGCCGAAACCGAATTCTGGTTGTCATTGATCAAGGTGCTGGCCGTGGTTGCCTTCCTGGTGGCAGGTGGTGGAGCGATCCTCGGCGTCTTCGAAATCACTCAGGCCCACAGTGTCGGGCTGGGCAACTTCACCCGCGAAGGGCTGTTCCCCACCGGCTTCTGGTCGATTGCCATGACCCTGCTGGCGGTGGCCTTCGCCTTCTCGGGCACCGAGCTGATCGGCATTGCCGCCGGCGAAACCCGCGACCCGGAAAAGAACGTACCCAAGGCCATCCGCACCACGGTGCTGCGCCTGGCGCTGTTCTTCGTCGGCACCATTTTCGTCCTCGCCACCTTGTTGCCGCGTGAGCAGGCCGGCGTGGTGGAAAGCCCGTTCGTGATGGCCTTTGAAATGATCGGCATCCCCTACGCGGCGGACATCATGAACTTCGTCATCATCACTGCACTGCTGTCTGCAGCCAACTCCGGGCTCTATGCCGCTGCACGCATGCTCTGGACCCTCAGCGACCAAGGCAACATGCCACGCCGCTATGCCGCGCTGTCCCGCCGCGGCACGCCGTTCAATGCCATCGTCCTGAGCATGGCCGGTGGCATGGCTTCGCTGCTCAGCAGTGTGTTCGCGCCCGACACCATCTACCTGGCGCTGGTGTCCATTTCCGGGCTGGCAGTGGTGGTGGTGTGGATCAGCATCGCAGCCAGCCAGATGGCCTTCCGTCGTCATTACCTGGCCAATGGCGGCAAGCTCGAAGACCTGAAGTTCCGCGTGCGCGGCTACCCGTTCGTGCCACTGGCGGCGATCTTCTGCTGCGTACTGGCCTGCGTCGGCATCGCCTTCGACCCGGCCCAGCGCGTGGCCCTGTACTTTGGCTTGCCGTTCATCGCCTGGTGTTACCTGGCGTACTGGCTGACCTGCAAGTACCGCGCGCAGCGTTCGCTGCCGCTGCAGGCCGTGACGCCAGGTTCCGAGGCTGCCTGAGCAGAGTGATACTAGGCCACCGGAACGTTGCCACGAGAAACCGCCGATGACCCAGAAAACCCTGCCCCCCTTGAACTGGCTGAGAGCCTTCGAAGTGTCGGCGCGTTACCTGAACTTCACCCATGCCGCAGAAGAGCTGCACCTCACCCAGGGCGCCGTGAGCCAGCAGATACGGCATCTGGAAGGCCAGCTGGGGGTGGCGTTGTTCAAGCGTCTGCCCCGGGGGCTGGGTTTGACCGAAGAAGGGCAGTCCTACTTGCCGGTGGTGCAGGACGCGATCAGCCGCCTGGCGGTGGGCACCAATGAAATCTTCGGGCAACGCCAGCGGCGGCCCCTGAAGGTGCGCGGCAGCCTGTCGTTCCTGCACTTCTGGCTGGCCCCGCGGCTGGCCGATTTCCGCCGTGCCCACCCGCAGGTGGATATCCGTTACATCAGCAACCTGTGGGTCAAGGAGCTGGATGCCGAAGACGACCTGGAAATCCGCTGGGGCAGCGGCCAGTGGACTGGTGTGGAGGCACAGCGCCTGACCCGCGACCTGCTGGTGCCGGTCTGCTCGCCTGCGCTGATCGCAGGCTCCCCGTTGCGCGAGCCGCGCGACCTGGCCCATGTGCCGTTGTTGCATGTGCTGGGTTACGAGGAGGGCTGGGGCTACTGGCTGGAGCGGGTTGGCGCCGATCAGGTCGATTCCTCCAGCGGCCTGCAGTTCGACACGTTGGTGTCAACCTTGCGTATGGCGGAGTTGGGGCTTGGGGTGGCGCTGGCGCGTTCCTCGCTGGTCGAAGACTTGTTGCAGGAAGGGCGGCTGGTAGCGCCTTTTACCCAGCGTATCGAGGCCAGCGAGTCGTTCTACCTGGTGCGCGGCCTGGGTGAGGCGTTGTCCAGCGATGCCCAGGCCTTCAGCCACTGGCTGGTGGCGATGGCTCACCGTTAATTCAATACAAACCTGGAGCACCGATGCAGTACACATCCACGCGCGGCAACGAGATACGAGTTGATTTCCGCACGGCGCTGCTTTCCGGGCTGGCCGCCGATGGCGGGCTGTACGTGCCGACTGCGGTGCCGATATTCAGCCAGCAGGAAATCGCCAGCTGGTCCTGGCTGCCGTTCGATGAACTGGCCTGGCGGGTGATGGCACCGTTTGTCGGCGATACCCTCGATGAGCCGACCCTCAGGGCGCTGGTCAGCGACAGCTATCGCGGGTTCAGGCACCGTGGCATCGCGCCGTTGCAGCAGATTGGCCATAACGAATGGATCCTGCAGCTGTTTCACGGGCCGACCCGCTCCTCCAAGGACTTTGCCGCGCAGTTGCAGGCGCGGCTCATCCGTCATTTCCTCGGCGCCGATTGCGAGCGGGTGATGCTAGTCGGTGCCAGCAACGGCGATACCGCGGTGGCGGCCATCGACGCCTTGCGTCATTGCCCGACGGCACGCCTGCTGGCGCTGTACCCCAACGCCGGTACGCCGCCCGATCGGGCCGCGGTGATGCGCAGTGCCGCGGGCGAAAGCGTCAGTTGCGTGGCCGTGGCCGGCAGCTTCGATGACTGCCAGTCGCTGGTTTCGGCGCTGCTGCGCGCATGGCCGTGCCCCGAGCTGATTCCGGTCAGCTTCAATTCGACCAACTGGGTCGGCGTGCTGGCGCAGATCGTGTTCTATTTCCACGCGGCGCTGCAGTTGGGCGGGGGAATCCGGCCGGTCGGTTTCAGCATTCCCACCGCCAGTTTTGCCGAGATCTACGCGGGCTTCATCGCCCAGAAGATGGGCCTGCCGATCAACCAGATCATTGTCTCCACCAACCGCAACGATGCCTTGCACCGGTTCATCCATTGCAACCGCTACAGCCGTGGCTCAACCAGCCAGACCTTGTCGCCGGTCATGGACTTCTCGCTGTTCTCCAACCTGGAGCGCTTCGTCTGGGAGCTATACGACCGCGACGGCGGGGCGACCAGGGCGCTGATGGAGCACTTCGAGGATTGCGGTGAGCTGAGCATCGGCAACCGCCAGTGGCTGCACGCGCGCATGCTGTTCGACTCGTACGCCGTGGACGACGCGCTGATCCGCGAGGAAATCGTCACGCTGTTCCAGGAAACCGGCACTGCGGTAGACCCGCATGCGGCAACCGGGGCATTCGCCGGGCGCCTGCACCGGCGCAACATTGGCGCGCCGATCGTCACGCTGGGGCAGTTTGCCCCGGAAAAGTCCGCCGCGCTGCTAGCGGAACTTGGGGCCTGGCACGGCGAGGTGCCAGCCAGCGGCGCTGGCGCTGCAGGCAGCGGGCCGCTGCTCGCGCCCGAGGACCTGGCGGGGGTTCATGAACTGCTGGCCCAGTTGCAGGCAAGACGATGAAGCGCATTCTCGACCCCCTCGACGAGCGCATTCTCGCCGAACTCACCGCCAATGCGCGCATTGCCCATGCCGAGCTGGGGCTGAAAGTGAACCTGTCGCGCAACGCGGTTCGCCAGCGCATCGAGCGCCTGGAGCGTGACGGGGCCATCCAGGGCTACACCTTGCGCATTGGCGAAGGACGACGGCCGACCTCGTTGATCAACGCGGTGATCTTCGTCTACCGCTACGACCGCATGCGCGGTGAAGCGGTGCTCGATGCCCTGCGCCAGATCCCCGAGGTGATCCAGTGCGAGGTGCTCAGCGGCGAATTCGACCTGCAGCTGCGCGTCGAGGCCTCCAGCCCGGAGCGGGTGCATCATGTATGGAAGGAAATTGCTGCCATGCCCGGGGTCGAGAACACGGTGACGTCGTTCGTCCTGGCCACGGTGATCTGAACCGCGTCTTTGCCCTCGACAACCCTCGATACAACAACGCCGCCTGGGCTTGCGCCCTGGCGGCGTTGTGCATTCCTGGGGCGCTCGGATGTGGTTTGGGCACTGGCCAGATTGGCCAATAAATACAGCGGATTGCCATATTCAACTGGCACTGCCCGGCTCATAGGCTTGTCCTCATCGACCCATCGCCTGGAAAGGACAGCAAACATGACCGAATACAAGATCGCACTCGTTGGCTTTGGCGGCGTGAACCGTGCCCTGGCCCAACTGATCGCCGAGCGCAACGCGCGCTGGCAGCAAGAACTGGGCTTTGCCCTGAAGATCGTCGGTGTCACCGACCTGTTCCTCGGCTCGGTGATCGACCGCGATGGCCTGGATGCCGCCAAGCTGGCGGCCTTGCCTGCTGAAAAGGGCGCCCTGGCGCAGTTCCCTCAGGGTTCGGCAGAGGCATTCAACGAAGCGGTGATCAAGCAGTCCGGCGCCGACATCATCGCCGAAGCTACCTTCACCAACCCCAAGGATGGCGAGCCGGCGGCGACCTTCTGCCGCTGGGCACTGGAAGCGGGCAAGCACGTGGTCACCACCAACAAGGGGCCAGTCGCCTTGCATGCCCAGGCGCTGAAAGCCCTGGCCAAGGCCAACGGCGTGTCGTTCGAATACGAAGGCGCGGTGATGAGCGGTACTCCCGTGCTGCGCATGGCTCGTCAGACGTTGGCTGGCGCAGGCCTGGTCGGCTTCGAGGGCATTCTCAACGGTACTTCGAACTATGTACTGACGCGCATGGAAGAGGGGCTTGGCTTTGCCGATGCGGTGGCGCAGGCCCAGGCGCTTGGCTACGCCGAGGCAGACCCGACGGCCGATGTCGAAGGGCATGACGTGCGCCTGAAAGTGGTCATCCTTGCCAACGAACTGCTCGGTGCCTGCCTGCAGGTGAATGATGTCGCTTGCAGCGGCATCAGCCGCCTCGACAGCGCGGCTATCCAGCAAGCGCAAGCGGCCGGCCAACGCTGGAAGCTGATCGGCAGCGCCAGCCGGGAAGCCGATGGCTCGGTGCGTGCCAGCGTCGAAGCGCGCCTGTTGCCTGGCAACCACCCCCTGGCCGGCATCAGCGGCGCGACCAATGCGGTGGCGTTCGACACCGAGTTGCTGGGCGCCGTGACCGTGTCCGGCCCGGGTGCGGGGCGTGTCGAAACGGCCTTTGCCCTGTTGTCGGATATCGTCGCCATCCACACCGCTGGCCGTTCGGCCTGAGGAGCTACGTTCATGAGCCTGACTTCCCTGTCCCGGGTAGCGTTCCAGCAACCCGCCTTGATCGATGTGTATAGCCCCTACGACGGCAGCCTGGTCGGCAGCGTCGCCAACCTCACTGCCGACGCGGTGCCGGGCCTGCTGACGCGTGCTCGCCAGGGTGTACGCGAAAGTGCCGCGCTGCCCCGGCACCGTCGCGCCAGCATCCTTGAGCAGGCCGCCCGCCTCATCGAACGCGATGCTGCCGATTTTGCCGGGCTGATTGTCGATGAAGCGGGCAAGACCCTGCGCCAGGCCGAAAAGGAGGTAAAACGCTGCATCAACACGCTCAAGCTGTCAGCCGAGGAAGCGCGGCGCAACGCCGGAGAAGTGGTGCCGTTCGATGCCTATGAAGGCTCCGAGTCGCGCCAGGGCTGGTTCACCCGCGAGCCGCTGGGGCTGATCCTGGCCATCACCCCGTACAACGACCCGCTGAACCTGGTGGCGCACAAGCTGGGCCCGGCCATCGCCGGCGGCAATGCCGTTATCCTCAAGCCTTCCGAGCTGGCCCCGTTATCGGCGCTCAAGCTGGTGCAGTACCTCACCGATGCAGGGCTGCCGGAAGCCGTTGTCAGCGTTGCCACCGGCGGCGCCGAGCTGGGCAAGGCGCTGGTGGCTGTGCGTGATGTGCGCATGGTTTCCTTTACCGGCGGCTTCGCCACGGGCGAGCAGATTGCCAAGGGCGCGGGCCTGAAAAAGCTCGCCATGGACCTGGGCGGCAACGCCCCGGTGCTGGTGCTCAAGGATTGCGACCTCGAAGCCACTGTCGAGTCGTGCGTATCGGGCGCGTTCTGGGCCGCCGGGCAGAACTGCATCGGCACCCAGCGCATCCTGGTCGACGCCTCGATCTACGAAGCGTTTCGCCAGCGCTTCGTCGCCCTGACCCAGGCCATGGTGCTGGGTGACCCGGGCCTGCGCGAAACCGACATGGGGCCGATGATCAGCGAAGCCGCTGCACGGCACATCGAAGAACGTGTCAACCAGGCCCTGCAGGGCGGCGCCCGCCTGCTCTGTGGCCACAAGCGCCAGGGCGCCAATTATGCGCCGACGGTGCTGGAAGGTGTCGATCACAGCAGCCGGCTGTGGCGTGAAGAGGTGTTCGCCCCGGTGGTAATGCTGGCGCCCTTCGAGGACATCGAACAGGCCGTCGCCCTGGCCAATGCCCCTGAGTACAGCTTGCATGCCGGGGTGTTCACCCGCGACTTGTCCTTGGCGCTGAGCCTGGCGAAGCGCATCGAGGCAGGCGGCGTGATGATCAACGACTCGTCCGACTACCGCTTCGACGCCATGCCATTCGGCGGTTCCAAGTATGGGAGCCTGGGCCGCGAGGGGGTGCGGTTCGCCTATGAGGACATGACCCAGCCCAAGGTCGTGTGCATCAACCAGATGGGCTGAGAGGGGAAGCTTATGATCGAGCGATATGGGGTCGGCCAGCGGATGTCGTTGGCGGTCAGCTACAGGGGCCTGTTCGAAACCGCTGGCGTGGTCGCCGACGACCTGCAGCTGGACGTGCAGGGGCAGTTGCGCCAGGCACTGAATACGATCGACAGGCTGATGGCTGAGGCCAGGGTGACCAAGGACCAGTTGACCCGGGTTCAGCTATGGATCGCCGACTACCGCCACTTCGACCTGGTGAACGAGGTGTATGACGCCTGGTTGCAGGGTTGTGCAAAACCGGCACGGGCCTGCGTCGGCGCCGACCTGGGGGAGCGCTACCTGGTCGAGGTGCAGGTGTTTGCCGTGTGTAGCGAGCGCCCGTGACCCCCAGTGGCGTATGTCTGCGGGTCAGCGCACCAGCCGTGGTACCAGCCGTACATAGACGAGCTCGCTTACCAGCTCGACCAATGTCTGGGTAATCACGGCGGCCGCCGCCAACCCGCGCACCTCTTCGGGCAACGCCAGCGCCAGCGGCAGCACCACCAGCGAGTTGCGCGTGGCGGCGCTGAAGGTCACCGAGCGTGCTTCGGTGGCCGACAGGCACAACAGGCGCGCCGCGAACATGCCGAGCAACGGTGCCGCAAGCATGAAGCCCAGGTATACCGGAACCACCGGCAGTAAATGCTTGAAGTCACCCTGCACCACGGCGATCTGCGAGGCGATCACCACCAGCAATACCAAAGCCATCGCCGGTACCGGCAGCCATGCCCAGGCGTGGTTCCAGGCGGCGACTACACGTGAGCGACGGGCGCCAGCGCTGGTCACTACGGCCAGGGCCATCGGCAGCACGATCAACAGCACGAACGCTTCCACGAACGGAGTGATGGCGAGGCGCACGTTGTCGCCCAGCATCAGCGCCAGATACAACGGCAGCAGCGCCAGTTGCGCCAGCAGCAGCACAGGTGTGGCGGCCAGGGTCAGGCGCGCATCGCCCTTGCCAATGTGGGTAAACACCACCACGTAGTCGATGCACGGGGTGAGCAGCACCAGCAGCGCACCGACGAGGAGTGCCGGCTGGTCGATCAGCCCACGGGTGATGGCCCAGACCAGCAATGGCACAAGAATGAAGTTGGCCAGCAGCAAGGCCGCCATGAAGCGGCGGTTACCCAGGCCTTGGCGCAGGTCGAGGAAGGGGATTTGCAGGAACATCGCGTACATCAGCACGGCGATGGCGGGCGTGACCAGAGCTTGCAACGGGCGTGCGGTATCGCTGGCCAGCAGGCCGAAGGCGACGGCGGCGAGTACCGCAGCGAAGTAAATGGGGATCTGATGGGTTTCGAGTTGTTCTCTGGTCAAAGGTCAGCCTGTGTCTGATCATGCTCAAGATGGACAGAGTACCGTGATAGCGGGTGGTAGTTTTACTTATCAGCACTTTTAGCAGGTCTGTTGTCGGTCAACCGGCCCCACAGGTTCCAGAGCCAGTTGAGCGTCGAGTCGGTCAGGCAACACTCCCTCCCCGGTTTGCGGGCCGCTGCGTAGGTCAATGTCCAGCGCTTGAGCGGCCTCAAAGGTGACAGGGAAGGTCAGTGCTGCCTGGTCAGTCGTGGCTGGGCTTGTTGGAAAAGTGATTGAAATCAGCCTTGAGCCCAGTCGACTCCGCGTTCGACGATGTTCAGGCGCAAAGATGTGGCAGGCACGGACCTGCGAGTGATGAGGTAGCCGCCTTCACCGTCGCCGATCAGGTTGGTGGCCAGGCTTTGCGCGCTCGTGGCGCATTCCAGGTTGAGCATGGCGAAGTCGTTGGGCAGGTTGGCAAGGGTGACGGTTTGCCCTGTATGAGCCAGGCGCAGCAGCCAGGGCGTCGGGACGGCGCCCTCTACCGGAGCGACGTTGGCAACGCCGTATTTGCTCTTGAACACAGCTTGCCCGTAATGCGCACCACTACGCACATACAGGTGGTAGCCCTGATCGCTGTGACGGAAGTAGAAAAGGGTGGGAGATATCTCGCTTTTGAGGTGGAAATCGACGTGCCCGGCTTCTCGAGCAGCGTCCCAGGCTTCGTCAGGACCGCTCAATACTCCAAGCGCCTGAGCAATATCCATCATGCCCAGGCTGGAGTCGGGGTGGGGCACCTGGATAATGCCTTCTGCTGCGTCGCTGAGCACGGTAAGTGGATGGCCGTTGACCAGCAGCGTGGCAGTAAAGGAAAGGGATTCGTGAGCCGTCATGTGCAGTCTCCTGCTCGCTGATTAGAGGAAACGGCAGGTTATGCAGCCTGGTTCACCCAACCCATTCGGAAGAGATACCACCCTCAGGCGCCAGGTATGAAAAAGCCCGGCACAAGGCCGGGCTTTCTCTACCTCAGGCTGGGGCCAATCAGTTGCCGTAGACCGGCAGCTTTTTGCAGATGGCCTTGACCTTCTCACGTACGGCGTCGATTACCGCTTCGTTGTTCAGGTCAGCCAGGATGTCGCAGATCCAGCCAGCCAGCTCGCGGCACTCGGCTTCCTTGAAACCACGGGTGGTCACGGCCGGGGTGCCGAAGCGCAGGCCCGAGGTGACGAACGGGGAACGTGGGTCGTTCGGTACCGAGTTCTTGTTGACGGTGATGAAGGCTTTGCCCAGTGCGGCGTCAGCATCCTTACCGGAGATTTCCTGCTTGATCAGCGACAGCAGGAACAGGTGGTTCTGGGTGCCGCCGGAAACCACGTCGAAACCACGCTCGATGAACACGCTGGCCATGGCCTGGGCGTTCTTCACTACCTGCTGCTGGTAAGCCTTGAACTCAGGCTGCAGGGCTTCCTTGAAGCAGATGGCCTTGGCCGCGATGACGTGCTCCAGCGGGCCACCCTGGGCGCCCGGGAACACGGCGGAGTTCAGCTTCTTCTCGATCTCTTCGTTCTTGCGAGCGAGGATCAGGCCGCCGCGCGGGCCGCGCAGGGTCTTGTGGGTGGTGGTGGTGACCACGTCGGCGAACGGCACCGGGTTCGGGTACACGCCAGCGGCAACCAGGCCGGCAACGTGAGCCATGTCGACGAACAGGTAGGCACCGACCTTGTCGGCGATGGCGCGGAAGCGGGCGAAGTCCAGAACCTGCGAGTAGGCCGAGAAACCGGCAACGATCATCTTCGGCTTGTGCTCGACAGCCAGGCGCTCGACTTCGTCGTAGTCGATCAGGCCGTTGGCATCGATGCCGTACTGGATGGCGTTGTACAGCTTGCCCGAGGCGCTTACCGAAGCACCGTGGGTCAGGTGGCCACCGTGGGCCAGGCTCATGCCCAGGATGGTGTCACCGGCCGACAGCAGGGCCAGGTAGACAGCGGCGTTGGCCTGGGAGCCGGCGTGCGGCTGAACGTTGGCGTAGTCGGCGCCGAACAGCTCCTTGGCACGGTCGATGGCCAGTTGCTCGACGACGTCGACGTACTCGCAACCACCGTAGTAGCGCTTGCCCGGGTAGCCTTCGGCGTACTTGTTGGTCAGGACCGAGCCCTGGGCTTCCATGACTGCCGGGCTGGTGTAGTTTTCCGAAGCGATCAGCTCGATATGCTCTTCCTGGCGCAGAGCTTCTTGCTGCATGGCTTCGAAGAGCTCGGCGTCGTACTTGGCAATGGTCAAATCACGGCTGAACATGGCGGTCCTCAAGGATCGGGGTGAATTGGGGGGGCATTCTAACCGATTGATTCGCCGCTGGCATATGAAGTGGCATCAAGTCGCGGACCAATGGGCTTCATGTTGCATCCCGCGCCGTGCCTGGGCTGGGCGGGGATCGGAGTTGACTCGCAGGTCCGTTTTTCAGGCCGCGGCCCCAGGCCCGGCACGGGCTCCTGCAAGTGCCCGCGTATGCCAGGAAATCGCAGGCTCAATTGAACATGAACAACGTCTCGTTGGCGAACTGCGCCTCGAACTGATGCGCCGGCATCGGCCGCCCGAACAGGTAGCCCTGCACTTCGTCGCAACTGTGCTCGCGGAGGAATTCCAGCTGCTCGTGGGTTTCGACGCCTTCGGCGATCACCGCCAGGTTGAGGCTGTGGGCCATGGCGATGATCGCCCGGGCAATCTGTGCATCCTGCTCGCCTTCCGGCAGGCCGTCGACGAAGGTGCGGTCGATCTTCAGCACGTCGATGGGAAACTGCTTGAGGTAGTTCAGCGACGAGTAGCCGGTACCGAAGTCGTCCACCGCGATGCTCAGGCCAAGGTTTTTCAGGCCGGCCAGAATCTGCAGCGCTTCGTTCACTTCACGCATCAGGATGCTTTCGGTCAGTTCCAGCTCCAGGCAGGCTGGCGGCAGGCCGGTTTCTTCCAGGACCCTGGCGATGCGCGTACCCAATTGGCCGTCGGAAAACTGCCGTGCCGAGATGTTCACCGAAACCTTCGGTACGCGCACTTTGGCCTTGTGCCAGGCCTTGAGCTGGCGGCTGGCTTCGCGCAGCACCCAGTCGCCCACGTCGACTACCAGGCCGAGCTCCTCGATCACCGGGATGAAGTCGCCCGGTGGCACCAAGCCGCGGGTCGGGTGCCGCCAGCGCAGCAGGGCTTCGGCACCGGTCAGGCGCTTGCCGTCGCCGCTGAACTGCGGCTGGTAGTAGAGGATGAACTCGTTCTGCTCCATGGCATGGCGCAGGTCGCTTTCCAGCTCCAGACGCTCCAGGGCGCTGGCGTTCATCTCGGCCTGGTAGAACTGGAAGTTGTTCTTGCCACGCTCCTTGGCGTGGTACATGGCGGTGTCGGCGTTCTTCATCAGTTGGCTCAGTTCGCTGCCGTCCTGCGGGCTGAGGGCGATGCCGATACTGGCGGTGACGAAGAACTCGCGGTTCTCCAGCACGAACGGCCGCACCAGGCTGGCGAGGATGTTCTCGGCCACGTGAATCGCGCGGTTGAGCGCTATCTCGCGGGTGGCACGTGGTTGCAGCAGCAGGGTGAACTCGTCGCCGCCCATGCGCGCCACGGTATCGTCGTCGTCCACGCAGGCCAGCAGGCGTTGGGCCATGTCCTTGAGCATGCGATCGCCGGCGGCGTGGCCGAGGGAGTCGTTGATCGGCTTGAAACGGTCCAGGTCGAGGAACATCAGCACCACCCAGGCCTTCTGCCGCTCGGCCTGCTGCAGGGCGTTGTACAGGCGATCCTGGAACAGCGTGCGGTTGGGCAGGTGGGTGAGGGCATCGTAGTACGCCAGGCGGTGAATGCGCTGCTCGCTGGCCTTGCGCTCGCTGATGTCGGTGAAGAAGCACACGTAGCTGGCCAGGTCGCCCTCGTCGTCCAGCACCGCAGTGATGCCGACCCAGGCCGGGTAGTGGTCACCGTCACGGCGCTTGAGCCACACTTCACCTTCCCAGCTGCCGCGCTGGTGCAGCTGCTTGACCACATAGCGCAGGTGGCCTTCCTGCTGTTCGTCGACGGTGAGCATGCCCGGCAACTGGTCGAGCACCTCGCTCACCGCGTAACCACTGACGCGGCTGAACGCCTCGTTGGCCTGGACGATATAGCCGGCCGGGTCGGTGATGAGAATGGCCGATGTCGAGTGCTCGAATACCGTGGCAGCCATGCGCAGGTCTTTTTCGGCGCGGCGTTGCTGGCTGATGTCGCGGCCCACCCCGAGCACGCCTTCGAAGTGCTGCTCATCGTCCCATACCAGCACCAGGCGCAGTTCGATGGGGATCTTGCGGCCATCGGCGCGCAGGCAGTCGAACAGGAACAGCTGGGTTGGCAACTGGCTGCGCAGCTGGGCCAGCAGCGCGGGGTCGCCCATGGCCTTGCTGACGCGCTCCATCAAGCTGTAGATGCCGGTCAGCTGCGCCGGGTTGGCGATGATCGACTGCCAGCCATTGGTGAAGATCCAGTCGGCCTGGTAGCCCAGCACGCTCTGCACCGAGGGGCTGACATAGTTGAGCTGGAGCCGGCTGTCGGTGGAGAAGATCACGTCGCTGATGCTCTCGGCGAGCATGCGGTAACGCTGTTCGCTGTCGCGTAGCGACTGGCTGGCTTCGATCTGCACTGTCACGTCCTTGCCCACGCCGATGATGCGCGTGACCAGGCCATCGGCGTCACGGGTCAGCACCTGTTCGCGGATGTCGTAGCAGCGCCAGCCGCCATCGCGATGACGGAAGCGCAGTTGGCAGTGCAGCGGCTGGTCATGGCCGCTGTCGCGCTGCTGGCGGCGCAGTGCCTGGTAGTGCGTGGCGTCTTCGGGGTGCAGCAGCAGCTCCCAGAAGCGGTCGCCCATCTGCGCCAGTTCGGTACGGTCGTAGCCCAGAGTCTGGCCGAGATGGCGGTTGCTGAAGATCATCCGCTGGCTGAGCACTTCCTGCACGTACAACTGGTCGGGCACGGTGCGCACGACGTCCGACCAGAAGCTTTCGCGCTCCAGCAACGACAGCTCCACCTGCTTGCGGCTGGTGATATCGCTGATGCTGAGGATCACTGCCTGGTAATCACGGCGCTGTTGCGGCAAGCGGGCCATCAGCCACAGGTGCAGCTCGCCACCCAGGGGTGCCGGCAGGCGCACTTCGAGCTCCAGCAACGCGCGTTGTTCGATCAACGCATCGATCAATTGCATGCCCACACTGTCGCGACCATCGCCGGTGCCGTCGATCAGGCGCTGCCAGGCACCTTGGTGGCACTCGATGTTCAACAACTGGCGTGCCACCTGGTTGATCTCGGTGATCTTCAGTTCCAGCAGCAGCGAGCGGCGCAGGTTCGGGTCGAGAGCCAGGCTGTGCTTGAGCGCGGCGCGGTTGCGCAAGTGGTAGCGGTCGAGCTGGCCGGGCAGGCTGGACAGGTCGAGCACGCACAAGGCCACGCCGGTGCCTTCGAAGATTTCCTGGTAGCGCCGGCGGTCTTCCTGCAGCGCCCGGTGCCGGCGGCGCATGTTGATCAGCGCCACAACCGGCAGCATGGCGCAGAACAGCACCAGCAGGCATTTGCCCAGCAGTGCGGGCAGCAGTGTCTGGCGCGCCAGCTTGGCGTCGAACAGGCCGCGCAGCTGCCAGGTGCTGTTATCGATGAAGGCCAGCATCACGCTCTGCAGCGGCGCATTGCTGCCAGGGGTTGGCGCATGGCGCTGCAGCACCTCGCCGCTGCGGCTGTTTTCCAGCAGCCACAGCGGACGACCGGGGCCATCCAGGTAAGTGATGAGAGGCCGGTAGTACGCCGGCGCCAGGCGCAACAGCCAGTAGCCGCTGTGTTCATCGGAACCCTGACGCAGCAACAGGTAGACGGAGCTGTTGTCGGCCGAATTGGTGAAGAAATACGGGTGGCCCTGGCTCAGCTTGAGCAATTCGTCAATCAACTGACGGTCGGGGCTGCCGGCAAGGCTGTCGGCCTGCAGCTGCCCGGCGGCATCCAGCCAGGCCAGGCTCTGCAGGTCCGGCAGATGCTTGCGCAAACTGGCCAGCACGGCGGGCAGGGCGGTGGGCGTCGGTACATTGGCGTAGGGCTGCACCACATTCGTGGCCTGTTGGGCCTTGAATGCCAGGTTCAGGCTCAGGTGGTCGGCCAGCTCGGAGGTGCCTTCCAGGGTTTTCTTGCGCAGGTCGGCCTGGGTATGGCTGAACTGGGCGAACAACTGCCACAGCAGCAAACCCAGCAGGATCAGGGCCAGCAGCGCCAACGCACCCTTGATCGACCCGCGCAGGGAGGCAGCGGGCGCCTGGGGCGCGGAACGCAATGACGGCGGATGAGAGAGATTGGTCAAGCGTTGATCCTGCGATTGGGCTGGCGATGGCAGGGGTTGATGATGCACGGTATGTGCCGGTATCTGGTTGCCAGACCGCGGTGGCGCACTATAAGGCCGGACACCCGAAACGGGCTAGCATGCCTAGGATTATGGCAAAGTGCCAGCCAAGATGACCGGTGGTGCCTGCCGTGTGGTTCGGCAAGCCCCTGCAACCTGTGCGAGAATAGCGCCCGCTTTACATGACAACGCATCGGAGATGTTCGGTTTTGGTTACTCACTTTTCCTCCAATGGCCTCGATTCCGCCTGCGGGCGCAGCAGTCAGACCCTTGTCAGCACTGCTGTGACCGAGGACGTATCCTGCAAGTCTTGCCAGCGTTCGCTGAGCAAACCCGAGCTGGCCACTGCCGCCAGGGGCAAGAGCCCATCGCTGGCTGAACTGCGCAAGACCGCCAAGGCGGCAGCAGAGCCGGCAGTTGCCGTAGTTGCGGCCAGCAAGCCGGCCACCAGGGTGGTCAGCGTGCCTGCTGCGCAGCCGGCCAAGGTGGCGCAACAACCGGCCCGTGCTGGTGGCTTCAGTGTCAAGGCAGCCTGGGCCGCGCGCCTGGCCGAGCAGGGCGACCGTTGCCGCTTGCCACGCGGCAAGGCCAAGCAACGTCACGTCTGAGCCATCTTCGGCTGTTGTGCCGGCCCTTTCGCGGGCGAGCCCGCGAAGCGGCCGGTACTGGCAACCATTTTCCCCTGGGGATCACCCCACCATCGGCCCCTCCTGTGCAACGCTGCGCGTTGGCGTAGAATGGTCGACTTTGTTCAATGACACCCCGTAAACACATCCCCCTGGCCAGCGCGCCGGGGCGATCGTCGATGTCTTTACCTATCTGATTAGAGGGCTTGGTTTTGGCTCAATACGTCTACACCATGCATCGGCTGAGCAAGGTCGTGCCGCCGAAGCGGGAAATTCTCAAGAATATTTCCCTGTCGTTCTTCCCGGGCGCCAAGATTGGCGTGCTCGGCCTGAACGGCGCCGGTAAATCGACCCTGCTGCGGATCATGGCGGGCGTCGACAAGGAATTCGACGGCGAAGCCCGTCCGATGCCCGACATCAACGTTGGCTACCTGCCGCAGGAACCGCAACTGGACCCGAACAAGTCGGTGCGTGAAGTGGTCGAGGAAGCGGTCAGCGTGATCAAGGACGCCCAGGCCCGCCTGGACGAGGTCTACGCGGCCTATGCCGAACCCGATGCCGACTTCGACAAGCTGGCCGCCGAGCAGGCCAAGCTCGAAGCCATCCTGCAGGCAGCCGACGGCCACAACCTGGAGCGCCAGCTGGACGTTGCCGCCGACGCTCTGCGCCTGCCGGCCTGGGATGCGCGCATCGAGCACCTGTCCGGTGGTGAAAAGCGCCGTGTGGCCCTGTGCCGCCTGCTGCTGTCGGCTCCCGACATGCTGCTGCTGGACGAACCGACCAACCACCTGGACGCCGACTCGGTGGCCTGGCTGGAGCGTTTCCTGCACGACTTCCCGGGTACCGTGGTAGCGATTACCCACGACCGTTACTTCCTCGACAACGTCGCCGGCTGGATCCTGGAACTGGACCGCGGCGCCGGCATTCCGTACGAAGGCAACTACTCGGGCTGGCTGGAAGCCAAATCCGAGCGCCTGGCGCAGGAATCGAAGCAGCAGAGCGCTCATGAAAAGGCCATGAAAGAGGAACTGGAGTGGGTGCGCAAAGGCGCCAAGGCCCGCCAGTCCAAGTCCAAGGCCCGTCTGCAACGCTTCGAGGAAATGCAGTCTCAGGAATTCCAGAAGCGCAGCGAAACCAACGAGATCTACATCCCGGCCGGTCCGCGCCTGGGCGACAAGGTCATCGAGTTCAAGAACGTCACCAAGGGCTACGGCGACCGCGTGCTGATCGACAACCTGTCGTTCTCCATGCCGAAAGGCGCCATCGTCGGTGTGATCGGTGGTAACGGTGCCGGTAAGTCGACCCTGTTCCGCATGCTGATGGGCAAGGAGCAGCCGGACTCGGGCAGCATCGAGATCGGTGAAACCGTGCAGCTGGCCTGCGTGGACCAGAGTCGTGAAGACCTGGACGGCAGCAAGACTGTATTCCAGCAGATTTCCGACGGTTCCGACGTGATCCGCATCGGCAACTACGAGATCCCGTCGCGTACCTATGTGGGCCGTTTCAACTTCAAGGGTGGCGACCAGCAGAAGTTCGTCAAGGACCTGTCCGGTGGTGAGCGCGGCCGTCTGCACCTGGCCCTGACCCTGAAGGAGGGCGGTAACGTCCTGCTGCTCGACGAGCCGTCCAACGACCTCGACGTCGAAACCCTGCGTTCGCTGGAAGAAGCCCTGCTGGACTTCCCGGGCGCCGCGATCGTGATTTCCCACGACCGCTGGTTCCTGGACCGTGTGGCTACCCACATCCTGGCGTACGAAGACGACTCGAACGTGGTGTTCTTCGAAGGTAACTACACCGAGTACGAAGCCGACCGCAAGAAGCGCCTGGGCGATGCCGCTGCCCAGCCGCACCGTGTACGGCACAAGAAGCTGGCCCAGTAAGCCGGATTCTGCTGCACAACAATGGGGCCGTTCGTGGCCCCATTTTTGTGCCTGGCTGGAAATTGGAGTTGGCTTCATTTCGCGGGCATGCCCGCTCCCACAGCAGCCCTTGGAACCTCAGGCCTGTAATGAGCCTGTGGGAGCGGGCGAGCCCGCGAAGAAGCCGTCGCCGACATCGGGTTTTGTATACACTTATAGAAAGCGCACCAAATAATTTCAAATAAACGACATGTCGCCCTGTTCCGGTGCGATTGCTTCTTGGTACATTCGGGAAAAAACCAATAAGTCCAATCCTCGGTGAGATGTCTACCATGATCGAATCTGTCGACAATTTCCTCGCGCGCCTGAAGCAACGCGACCCGGCCCAGCCCGAATTCCACCAAGCGGTGGAAGAAGTGCTGCGCAGCCTGTGGCCGTTCCTCGAAGCCAACCCGCATTACCTGCAGGCCGGCATTCTGGAGCGCATGGTCGAGCCGGAGCGCGCCGTGCTGTTCCGCGTGTCCTGGGTCGATGACCAGGGCAAGGTTCAGGTCAACCGCGGCTACCGCATCCAGATGAGCAGTGCCATCGGCCCGTACAAGGGCGGCCTGCGCTTCCACCCGTCGGTCAACCTCGGCGTGCTCAAGTTCCTGGCTTTCGAACAGGTGTTCAAGAACTCCCTCACCTCGCTGCCCATGGGCGGCGGCAAAGGCGGCTCGGACTTCGACCCGAAAGGCAAGAGCGACGCTGAAGTGATGCGCTTCTGCCAGGCGTTCATGAGCGAGCTGTACCGCCACATCGGCGCCGACCTGGACGTGCCGGCCGGTGACATTGGCGTGGGCGCCCGCGAAATCGGCTTCATGTTCGGCCAGTACAAGCGCCTGGCCAACCAGTTCACTTCAGTGCTGACCGGCAAGGGCATGACCTATGGCGGCAGCCTGATCCGCCCGGAAGCCACTGGCTACGGCTGCGTGTACTTCGCCGAAGAAATGCTCAAGCGCCAGGACAAGCGCATCGACGGTTGCCGCGTGGCGATTTCCGGCTCGGGCAATGTGGCCCAGTATGCGGCGCGCAAGGTCATGGACCTGGGTGGCAAGGTCATCTCGCTGTCCGATTCCGAAGGCACGCTGTACGCCGAGGCCGGCCTGACCGACACCCAGTGGGATGCGGTCATGCAGCTGAAGAACGTCAAGCGTGGCCGCATCAGCGAACTGGCAGCACAGTTCGGCCTGGAGTTCCGCAAGGGCCAGACCCCAT
>NZ_JABWRZ020000001.1:0-20000 GCF_014269185.2 Pseudomonas oryzicola | reverse complement strand
TGGACGTTTGAGATTTGAGAGGGGCTGCTCCTAGTACGAGAGGACCGGAGTGGACGAACCTCTGGTGTTCCGGTTGTCACGCCAGTGGCATTGCCGGGTAGCTATGTTCGGAAGAGATAACCGCTGAAAGCATCTAAGCGGGAAACTTGCCTCAAGATGAGATCTCACTGGAACCTTGAGTTCCCTGAAGGGCCGTCGAAGACTACGACGTTGATAGGTTGGGTGTGTAAGCGCTGTGAGGCGTTGAGCTAACCAATACTAATTGCCCGTGAGGCTTGACCATATAACACCCAAGCAATTTGCTGACGCAGATTGCGGTGGTGAAGATGATACAAACCGAAAGTTCGCAACGAACCACGAACATCACATATCCGGATTCGCTGGAGTGTCTACCAGGACCTTCTGGCAACAGAATTTCTTGACGACCATAGAGCATTGGAACCACCTGATCCCATCCCGAACTCAGCAGTGAAACGATGCATCGCCGATGGTAGTGTGGGGCTTCCCCATGTGAGAGTAGGTCATCGTCAAGATTCATTTCGCAAAACCCCTATCTGCACATGCAGGTAGGGGTTTTGTCTTTAAGTAGAAGCTATCGCTTCTCCCGGTTGGCTGAACGGCCGGTCGATGGCAAAAAGGTGGTTGACAGCGTCTTTGAATGCTGTATTATTCACCTCCCGCGACGAGAGATCGAAGCGAGTTAAGTGTTTGAAGTCAAACGAGTTTCTCGCAAAAAACTTCAAAATAAACGCTTGACAGCAAGTGAGGAAAGCGTAGAATGCGCGCCTCGGTTGAGACGAAACGCTCTTAACCAAACGCTCTTTAACAAATCGAATCAAGCAATTCGTGTGGGTGCTTGTGAGTACGGACTGATAGTCACAAAGATTATCAGCATCACAAGTGGCCATGCGAGAAATCACATAGTCATTTGAGATTGCTGAGCCAAGTTTAGGGTTTCTTAAAAACCCAAGCAGTATTGAACTGAAGAGTTTGATCATGGCTCAGATTGAACGCTGGCGGCAGGCCTAACACATGCAAGTCGAGCGGATGACGGGAGCTTGCTCCTTGATTCAGCGGCGGACGGGTGAGTAATGCCTAGGAATCTGCCTGGTAGTGGGGGACAACGTTTCGAAAGGAACGCTAATACCGCATACGTCCTACGGGAGAAAGTGGGGGATCTTCGGACCTCACGCTATCAGATGAGCCTAGGTCGGATTAGCTAGTTGGTGAGGTAATGGCTCACCAAGGCGACGATCCGTAACTGGTCTGAGAGGATGATCAGTCACACTGGAACTGAGACACGGTCCAGACTCCTACGGGAGGCAGCAGTGGGGAATATTGGACAATGGGCGAAAGCCTGATCCAGCCATGCCGCGTGTGTGAAGAAGGTCTTCGGATTGTAAAGCACTTTAAGTTGGGAGGAAGGGCAGTAAGCTAATACCTTGCTGTTTTGACGTTACCGACAGAATAAGCACCGGCTAACTCTGTGCCAGCAGCCGCGGTAATACAGAGGGTGCAAGCGTTAATCGGAATTACTGGGCGTAAAGCGCGCGTAGGTGGTTCGTTAAGTTGGATGTGAAAGCCCCGGGCTCAACCTGGGAACTGCATCCAAAACTGGCGAGCTAGAGTACGGTAGAGGGTGGTGGAATTTCCTGTGTAGCGGTGAAATGCGTAGATATAGGAAGGAACACCAGTGGCGAAGGCGACCACCTGGACTGATACTGACACTGAGGTGCGAAAGCGTGGGGAGCAAACAGGATTAGATACCCTGGTAGTCCACGCCGTAAACGATGTCAACTAGCCGTTGGAATCCTTGAGATTTTAGTGGCGCAGCTAACGCATTAAGTTGACCGCCTGGGGAGTACGGCCGCAAGGTTAAAACTCAAATGAATTGACGGGGGCCCGCACAAGCGGTGGAGCATGTGGTTTAATTCGAAGCAACGCGAAGAACCTTACCAGGCCTTGACATGCAGAGAACTTTCCAGAGATGGATTGGTGCCTTCGGGAACTCTGACACAGGTGCTGCATGGCTGTCGTCAGCTCGTGTCGTGAGATGTTGGGTTAAGTCCCGTAACGAGCGCAACCCTTGTCCTTAGTTACCAGCACGTCATGGTGGGCACTCTAAGGAGACTGCCGGTGACAAACCGGAGGAAGGTGGGGATGACGTCAAGTCATCATGGCCCTTACGGCCTGGGCTACACACGTGCTACAATGGTCGGTACAGAGGGTTGCCAAGCCGCGAGGTGGAGCTAATCTCACAAAACCGATCGTAGTCCGGATCGCAGTCTGCAACTCGACTGCGTGAAGTCGGAATCGCTAGTAATCGCGAATCAGAATGTCGCGGTGAATACGTTCCCGGGCCTTGTACACACCGCCCGTCACACCATGGGAGTGGGTTGCACCAGAAGTAGCTAGTCTAACCTTCGGGGGGACGGTTACCACGGTGTGATTCATGACTGGGGTGAAGTCGTAACAAGGTAGCCGTAGGGGAACCTGCGGCTGGATCACCTCCTTAATCGACGACATCAGCCTGCTGATGAGCTCCCACACGAATTGCTTGATTCATGGTTGAAGACGATCAAGACCCTATATAGGTCTGTAGCTCAGTTGGTTAGAGCGCACCCCTGATAAGGGTGAGGTCGGCAGTTCAAATCTGCCCAGACCTACCAATATGCGGGGCCATAGCTCAGCTGGGAGAGCGCCTGCCTTGCACGCAGGAGGTCAGCGGTTCGATCCCGCTTGGCTCCACCACTTGCTTTACTTGATCAAACTCAGAAATGAGCATTCGCCTCGAATGTTGATTTCTGACTTTTGTCAGATCGTTCTTTAAAAATTCGGATATGTGATAGATATAGACTGATGACCAGTTTCACTGCTGGTTAATCAGGCTAAGGTAAAATTTGTGAGTTCTGCTCGAAAGAGCAACATGCGAATTTTCGGCGAATGTCGTCTTCACAGTATAACCAGATTGCTTGGGGTTATATGGTCAAGTGAAGAAGCGCATACGGTGGATGCCTTGGCAGTCAGAGGCGATGAAAGACGTGGTAGCCTGCGATAAGCTTTGGGGAGTCGGCAAACAGACTGTGATCCAGAGATCTCTGAATGGGGGAACCCACTCAGCACAAGCTGAGTATCTTGCACTGAATACATAGGTGCAAGAGGCGAACCAGGGGAACTGAAACATCTAAGTACCCTGAGGAAAAGAAATCAACCGAGATTCCCTTAGTAGTGGCGAGCGAACGGGGACCAGCCCTTAAGTTGATTTGAGATTAGTGGAACGCTCTGGAAAGTGCGGCCATAGTGGGTGATAGCCCCGTACACGAAAATCTCTTGTCAATGAAATCGAGTAGGACGGAGCACGAGAAACTTTGTCTGAACATGGGGGGACCATCCTCCAAGGCTAAATACTACTGACTGACCGATAGTGAACCAGTACCGTGAGGGAAAGGCGAAAAGAACCCCGGAGAGGGGAGTGAAATAGAACCTGAAACCGTATGCGTACAAGCAGTGGGAGCCTACTTTGTTAGGTGACTGCGTACCTTTTGTATAATGGGTCAGCGACTTATATTCAGTGGCGAGCTTAACCGAATAGGGGAGGCGTAGCGAAAGCGAGTCTTAATAGGGCGTTTAGTCGCTGGGTATAGACCCGAAACCGGGCGATCTATCCATGGGCAGGTTGAAGGTTAGGTAACACTGACTGGAGGACCGAACCGACTACCGTTGAAAAGTTAGCGGATGACCTGTGGATCGGAGTGAAAGGCTAATCAAGCTCGGAGATAGCTGGTTCTCCTCGAAAGCTATTTAGGTAGCGCCTCATGTATCACTCCAGGGGGTAGAGCACTGTTTCGGCTAGGGGGTCATCCCGACTTACCAAACCGATGCAAACTCCGAATACCTGGAAGTGCCGAGCATGGGAGACACACGGCGGGTGCTAACGTCCGTCGTGAAAAGGGAAACAACCCAGACCGTCAGCTAAGGTCCCAAAGTCATGGTTAAGTGGGAAACGATGTGGGAAGGCTTAGACAGCTAGGAGGTTGGCTTAGAAGCAGCCACCCTTTAAAGAAAGCGTAATAGCTCACTAGTCGAGTCGGCCTGCGCGGAAGATGTAACGGGGCTCAAACCATGCACCGAAGCTACGGGTGTCATCTTCGATGACGCGGTAGAGGAGCGTTCTGTAAGCCTGTGAAGGTGAGTTGAGAAGCTTGCTGGAGGTATCAGAAGTGCGAATGCTGACATGAGTAACGACAATGCGAGTGAAAAACTCGCACGCCGAAAGACCAAGGTTTCCTGCGCAACGTTAATCGACGCAGGGTTAGTCGGTCCCTAAGGCGAGGCTGAAAAGCGTAGTCGATGGAAAACAGGTTAATATTCCTGTACTTCCAGTTATTGCGATGGAGGGACGGAGAAGGTTAGGCCAGTCTGGCGTTGGTTGTCCAGGTTTAAGGTGGTAGGCTGAAATCTTAGGCAAATCCGGGATTTCAAGGCCGAGAGCTGATGACGAGTTGCCACTAGGCGACGAAGTGGTTGATACCATGCTTCCAAGAAAAGCTCCTAAGCTTCAGATAACTGGGAACCGTACCCCAAACCGACACAGGTGGTTAGGTAGAGAATACCAAGGCGCTTGAGAGAACTCGGGTGAAGGAACTAGGCAAAATGGCACCGTAACTTCGGGAGAAGGTGCGCCGGCGAGGGTGAAGGACTTGCTCCGTAAGCCCATGCCGGTCGAAGATACCAGGCCGCTGCGACTGTTTATTAAAAACACAGCACTCTGCAAACACGAAAGTGGACGTATAGGGTGTGACGCCTGCCCGGTGCCGGAAGGTTAATTGATGGGGTTAGCGCAAGCGAAGCTCTTGATCGAAGCCCCGGTAAACGGCGGCCGTAACTATAACGGTCCTAAGGTAGCGAAATTCCTTGTCGGGTAAGTTCCGACCTGCACGAATGGCGTAACGATGGCGGCGCTGTCTCCACCCGAGACTCAGTGAAATTGAAATCGCTGTGAAGATGCAGTGTATCCGCGGCTAGACGGAAAGACCCCGTGAACCTTTACTATAGCTTTGCACTGGACTTTGAATTTGCTTGTGTAGGATAGGTGGGAGGCTTTGAAGTGGGGACGCCAGTTCTCATGGAGCCATCCTTGAAATACCACCCTGGCAACTTTGAGGTTCTAACTCAGGTCCGTTATCCGGATCGAGGACAGTGTATGGTGGGTAGTTTGACTGGGGCGGTCTCCTCCCAAAGAGTAACGGAGGAGTACGAAGGTGCGCTCAGACCGGTCGGAAATCGGTCGTAGAGTATAAAGGCAAAAGCGCGCTTGACTGCGAGACAAACACGTCGAGCAGGTACGAAAGTAGGTCTTAGTGATCCGGTGGTTCTGTATGGAAGGGCCATCGCTCAACGGATAAAAGGTACTCCGGGGATAACAGGCTGATACCGCCCAAGAGTTCATATCGACGGCGGTGTTTGGCACCTCGATGTCGGCTCATCACATCCTGGGGCTGAAGCCGGTCCCAAGGGTATGGCTGTTCGCCATTTAAAGTGGTACGCGAGCTGGGTTTAGAACGTCGTGAGACAGTTCGGTCCCTATCTGCCGTGGACGTTTGAGATTTGAGAGGGGCTGCTCCTAGTACGAGAGGACCGGAGTGGACGAACCTCTGGTGTTCCGGTTGTCACGCCAGTGGCATTGCCGGGTAGCTATGTTCGGAAGAGATAACCGCTGAAAGCATCTAAGCGGGAAACTTGCCTCAAGATGAGATCTCACTGGAACCTTGAGTTCCCTGAAGGGCCGTCGAAGACTACGACGTTGATAGGTTGGGTGTGTAAGCGCTGTGAGGCGTTGAGCTAACCAATACTAATTGCCCGTGAGGCTTGACCATATAACACCCAAGCAATTTGCTGACGCAGATTGCGGTGGTGAAGATGATACGAACCGAAAGTTCGCAACGAACCACGAACATCACATATCCGGATTCGCTGGAGTGTCTATCAGGACCTTCTGGCAACAGAATTTCTTGACGACCATAGAGCATTGGAACCACCTGATCCCATCCCGAACTCAGCAGTGAAACGATGCATCGCCGATGGTAGTGTGGGGCTTCCCCATGTGAGAGTAGGTCATCGTCAAGATTCATTTCGCAAAACCCCTATCTGCACATGCAGGTAGGGGTTTTGTCTTTAAGTAGGAACTACAGAGATTCGCAGGCACGTCCGAGGGACGGGCCAGCACACAGAATTTCTTGACGACCATAGAGCATTGGAACCACCTGATCCCATCCCGAACTCAGCAGTGAAACGATGCATCGCCGATGGTAGTGTGGGGCTTCCCCATGTGAGAGTAGGTCATCGTCAAGATTCAAATCCAAAGCCCCTGTCTGCGCTGCAGACAGGGGCTTTGTCTTTCCGGGCCATAACTCCCAAGCCAGGGCGATAGCGGTATAGGAATGTGCAGCTACGGCTACCGCGGGTTCAGAACTGATAGCTGACGGTAGCACTCACGTTGCGTTCTTCTCCCATGTAGCAGTAGGCCAAGCTGGCACACGAGCTGATGTAGCTTTCATTGGTCAGGTTGTTGGCGTTCAGGCGGACATCCACACCCCGAAGGCCAATCTTGCCCAGGTCATAGCCGATCGAGGCGTCGAGCAAGGTGTAGGCGGGCACTTTCATGCTGTTTTCCGCATCGACCCAGCTGTACCCCACATATCGCACGCCACCGCCCAGCCGCAGGCCATCCAGCGCCCCTTGCCGGAAGTTGTAATCCGCCCACAGGGAGAACATCTGTTTCGGCGCCTGGGTTGGTGAATTGCCCTTGTTGTCCAAGGTGCCCGACACCAGGCTGGGCATGGACTTGGCGTACTCGATATCGGTGAAGGTATAGCCGCCCAGCACCTTCAAGCTGTCGGTCAGCTGCAGGTGGGCCTCCAACTCGAGCCCCTGCGAGCGCACTTGGCCTACAGGGCGATAGAATTCTTCGTCAGGTTGCTTGGAGGCCAGGTTCTCCTGTTCAATTCGGAATAACGATGCAGTGAACAGGTTGTCGCTCCCGGGCGGTTGATACTTGATGCCGGCTTCCCATTGAGTGCCCTCGGTCGGGGCTAGCGGGCGTCCGGCCTGGTCGGAAACGGTATTGGGGTTGAATGACTCCGAGTAGCTGACATAAGGCGCAATGCCATTTTCGAACAGGTAGAGCACCCCCGCGCGGGTAGTGAACCTGGAGCGTTGGTCACTGACCTTGGTGTTGTTATCGCGGTTTTCCTCGGACACCTTCACCCAATCCTGGCGCAGCCCCAAGGACAAGCGCCACTGCTCCAGTTCCACAAGGTCCTGCAAGTACACGCCCGTTTGTTGTAAACGCCGCTGGTAGCGATTTTCGCCCAGCACCTGCAGGTTGCCATTACCGTACTGCGGGTTGCCGGCATCCAGTGGGTCGACTGTGCCATAACGCCATGCCACATCGGCCTTGCGTCGTTGATAATCGGTGCCCAGCAGCAAGGTATGTTTGGCGGCCCCTGTGAAGAATTCCGCCTGCAGCATGTTGTCGATGATGTACGAATGCAGGCGCTCGTCACCGCCGGTGTAGGCGCGGTTGAGGATATTGCTGTCGGCATCCGCCCAACCGGCGGAATACACCTGGTCCATCGACACATCCGAATCCTGGTAGCGGAAATTCTGTCGCGCGGTGAGTACATCGTTGAAGCGATGCTCGAACTGGTAGCTAAAGGACTGTTGGCTACGCTCGTAGTTGTCGATACCCGGCTCACCCTCGAAGAAATGGTCCGACAGGCGCAAGCCGTTGCGCTTGTGCAGCATGCCGTTTGCGGGGTTGCCGCCGTGGTACCCGCCGTTGGGGTCGTGTTGCAGGTAGGCCTGCAGGGCAAGCGAGGTGTCCTCGCTGAAGTCGATGCTGATGGCCGGCGCGATGGCGTAGCGTTCTTCCTTGTTGTGGTCGAACTGCGTGTCGGAAGCATCTGCAAGGCCTGTCAGGCGATAAGCAATGCGCTTGTCGTCATCCACAGGGCCGCTGAAGTCGAAACCCATGCCTCGCTGGCCTTGGGTACCGACCGTGGCCTGAATCTGGCGGTAGCGGGTGAACAGCGGCTTCTTGGTGGTCAGTGCTACCAGACCCCCTGGGGAGCTACGGCCATAGAGTACCGAAGAAGGCCCCTTGAGGATGTCTATTCGTTCCAGGAAGTAAGGGTCCACCTGCATGGTGCTGTAGGTACCGTTGTCCCCCATCGATTTGAGCCCATCGACGTAGATGTTGTCCACCGAGCCGTCATTGAAACCACGCATGGCCACATAATCGTAGCGGTGGGTAGCACCGTAGGGGTTGGTCAGTACCCCGGGTGTGTAGCGCATGGCCTGGGCAACAGTCTGTGAGCCCTGGTCGTCCATCTGCTGCCGGGTGACCACCGAGACCGATTGGGATGTTTCGACCAACGCCATACTGGTCTTGGTCGCCACCTGGCTGTGCGTGGCGTTGTAACCGTCCATGCTACCCAGCGCATTGCCTAGCGTGAAACCACGGATATCTGTGTCTGGCAGCGACAACGCCGCACCTTGGGGTCGGGCTTGCAGCACGTAGCTACGCCCGTCCTGGCTGACTGCTTCCAGGCCGCTGCCGTTAAGCAGCTGTCGCAGTGCCTTGTCGGTAGGGTACTGCCCCTGCAACCCGTTGGACTGCAAGCCTTGGGTGAGCTGCGGTGTGGCTGACAGAGTGATGCCGGCCTGGCGGGCGAACTGGTTGAGCACAACATCCAATTGACCGGCCGAAATTGCATAGTGTTGGCTAAGCTCGGCAGGTTCAGCTGCCATGGACATCGATGTGACAGCTGTCAGACCTAATGCGGTACCGAACAAGGCAGCCCGGATCGCTTTGTGCAGTTTTATTGAGTCTAAGACAGGTCGAAAATCATTCGCGTTGGCTGGGTGCGCGTGCGCAGAGGCGGTAGACATGAAGGGTCCGTTAACGTGAGGGCAGGGGATGGTTTACTGTACTAGCCGAACTGGCATTCAAAACCCGCCAAAAAAGCTGTTGGAGCGCCTCCCAGCGCTCAAGGCAAGCGTCGTGACCCGTCAGACCAGCCCCTCGACACGCACCCACCAGCGGGTGACTTGCCGGAGCTTTACCGGCAGCGTCCGTGGCAGCACCAGCAACAATTGCTCCGGGTCTTCGAGGCGGAATACACCAGACAGGCGCAAATCGGCGATGTCATTGCTGCAGCCCAGATAACCGTGACGATAACGGCTGACCTGCGCGAGAAAGTCGATCAGGCGAATGTCCCGGGTGACGATCAACCCTTCAGTCCAGGCCATCGCATCCATGTCCACCTGCTCGAGCCGATATGCCCCTTGTGCATCCAGGCGCCAGTTCTGACCGCTTTCAATCCACTGCATCGCGCCTTTGCCGGGCCGGTGTATCGCTACCCTGCCATGGCTGACACTGACCCTTGTGCAGTCGCTGTCCTGCCGGGCCACGAAGCGCCCTTCGAGCCCCTCCAGCAATGCGTCGCGTGTTTGTACAAGAACCGGTCGCTGCGGGCCGCAGGTAGTCATCATTTCCCCTTGCTTCAGGCGGATCAGGTTTTGTCCGTCATTGAAAACCAGGTCCACTGCGCTGCGCGTATTCAGTTGCACCGACGTTCCGTCGGGAAGCCGGAAGCTGCGTCGTTCTCCTGTGCCGGTGGCATAGTCCGATGTCCAGGTATTGGTGCCATCAAGGGCTGCGCCCAGCCATGCCGCCGAGCCCACCATCGCAACCCCGCCAAGCAGTTTCAGGGCCTGCCGGCGATGCAAGCGGCGCTGGCTGCTTTCCAGGGTTTGCAGGGCCAGCCCGGCTCCAGGGATTGCGCGCATGTCGAGCTCCTGGTGCAGGTGTACCAGCCGTTGCCAAGCCTGTTCATGTTCGTGGCGGGCTTCTCGCCATTGGGCGCACTGTTGCTGCAGGGCAGGGTCGTGCCCGCTTTCGCGTAGCTTCAGCATCCACTGGATGGCCTGCTTGACCGACGTTGCATCAGGCTGTCCGGTGCTCATTGCATCACTCGTCTGCGTAGCGCAACAGGTAGCAGTGGTAGAGCGCATCGGCGATATAGCGCTCCACGGTACGCACCGAGATTCCCATCTGATCGGCAATTGCCTGGTGCTTCAGCCCCTCGCATTGGGCCAGCAGGAAGGCACGGCGTACCTTGGGTTTGAGGCCGTCGAGCATGCGCGCGATGCGCTCCAGCAACTCCAGCAGCAATTTCTGGGTTTCGGCCGAGGGGGTGTTTGCTTGTGGCAGGTGTGCGAGCGCCTCGAGATAGGCCCTGTGCAGCTCCTCGCGCCGCCAGTGATCGATTACCAGCCCACGCGCGACCGTCCGCAGGAAGGCACGTGGCGTGTTCAGTTGCAGATGTTCGCGACGTTGCAGCAAGCGCACGAAGGTATCCTGCGCCAGGTCCGCGGCATCGGCGGCATTGCCCAGCTTGCTGCGCAGCCAGGCATGCAACCAGTTGTGGTGGTTGCTGTAGAGCGTTTGCAAGGAATCGTTGCTGGACATGGATGAGGACGCTGCCATCAATGGACATTAATGATAATTAGTCTCATTGTTGGCGGAGGCCGATCGATTTGCAACCCATGACTGATCCCTGCACGGGAGTCATTGCCCGGCTAGCGCCCCAACTGGGTATCCAGGTATTTGCGGATCACCCCTGCTGCGGTATTCAGGTGTTTTTCCAGTACCGATATCGCTTCTTCTACTTGCTTGGCGCAGGCTGCATCGACCAGTGCGTTGTGATCGTCCTGGGTAAGCTTGCCCAAACCCATGGATGAAAGATGAAAGCGTAGAAAGCGTTCTTCCTGGTTCAGTTCATCCTCGATCAGGCGCAGCAGTTTCTTGTTGGGCGCCTTGTTGTACAACGACATGTGCAACAGGCGATTGAGACGGCCGATTTCGGCATGCCGGGTTTCGTTTTCCAGCTGCTGGATATATTCCCGAGCGCTGGCGATGTCGCTGGCATCGAGCAGCGGAATGGACTGACGCAGCGCCTCTGTTTCGAGCAGCACGCGCAGGGCATAGGTATCCACTGCGTCTTCGCCAATCAATGGCGCAACCACCGCACCCTTGTGCATTTCCACCTTCAGCAATGATTGAGCTTCGAGCTGGCGCAGCGCCTCGCGCACAGGCATGCGGCTGACACCGAACAAGGTAGCTAGCTCCTGCTGCCGTACAGCAGTACCCGGAGGCAAGCGGCCGTCAAGAATGGCACTGCGCAGGCGTTCTTCGATCACGCCACGGGCCTGGTGCGGCAACAGCTGCTCACTGGCCAGCACATTGCTCAATTTGAATTTCTGGGCCACGCGACGTCTGCCTCAACGATGACTAAAGTTGGATCCAATGACACTAGTAAAGCTCATGGGGGCGTCAAGCTTGCACTCGCAGTGGAACGGGCGCCCCAAAAGCGCGGCTATGGTGGATGAAGTCGCCTGTCAAAGGAAGCGGCCTATCGAAGGTTATAAGCCTAAAGTGTAGGTCGGCTGACAAGCGGATGCATAATTGCAGCGTGCCATTGTCTTTTACCGCTGCAAGCCGCACCATCGCTGCTTTCGACAGGCCTGAACAGGGCTTCGCAGTGGCGATAACCTGGATGCTCAAAACCGTTGTGCAACGTGTCGGCCTTGCTGCGCTGCTGGGCGGTTTGCTGCTGGGCGGCCTGCACGCGGATTGGGATTTTTCCCAGATCAGCCGAAAGTCGCAGGCGCTGTATGGCTCGTTGGGGAGCGGGCAGAGTCGCATCGATGCCTGGCAGAACCTGATGGCTACCCAGAAGCAGGGTACGGAGCTTGAGCGACTGCAGGTGGTCAACCGCTTCTTCAACCAGCAGCTGCGCTATGTCGAGGATATCGACCTGTGGCACGAGGTCGATTACTGGGCCACACCGATCCAGGCGCTGATCAAGGGCGCAGGGGACTGTGAGGACTATGCCATCGCCAAGTATTTCAGCCTGCGGCGCATGGGTATCCCTAGCGAGAAACTGCGTATCACCTACGTCAAGGCGTTGCGGCAGAACCGGGCGCACATGGTCCTGACCTATTATTCAAGCCCACAGGCACAGCCATTGGTGCTCGACAGCCTGATGGACGCTATCAAGCCGGCCAGCCAGCGCACCGACCTGCTGCCGGTTTACGCTTTCAATGGTGAAGGGCTGTGGCTGACGGGCGCCGCGGGCAACAAGAAAGTCGGCGATACCAAGCGGTTGTCACGCTGGCAGGATCTGCTGAAGAAAATGCAGGCCGAAGGGTTCCCGGCCGAACCGGTTTACTGAAGGAGCACAGATGTCACTGTTCAAACAATTGCTGTTGGCCATTTGCCTGTTCCTGGTGGTCGCCTTCAGTGGCAGTTTCATGGTCAGCCTGGAGAGTTCGCGCAGCCAATACGTCAACCAGTTGCGTTCGCACGCCCAGGATGCGGCGACTGCGCTGGCGCTGTCGCTGACGCCGAATATCGACGACCCGGCGATGGTCGAACTGATGGTCAGTTCAATCTTCGACAGCGGTTACTACTCGAGCATCAAGGTCGTCGACCTGGGCTCCAATGCGGTGCTGGTGGAACGCCATGCCGAACCAGACCCTGGCGGTGTGCCGCGCTGGTTCGTACGCCTGATCGGCCTGGAAGCCGCCGGGGGCGATGCCATCGTCAGCCGCGGTTGGCAGCAGGCCGCGCGCGTTGAAGTGATCAGCCACCCGATGTTCGCCATTGCCAAGCTCTGGCAAAGCGCCCTGGGCAGTCTGGGCTGGTTGCTGCTGTGTGGCGCGGCCAGTGCGGTGCTCGGCGCGTTGCTGCTGCGCCGCCAATTGCGCCCGCTGGATTATATGGTCGAACAGTCCCACGCTATTGCCCGCCGCGAATTCCTCAGCCTGCCAGAGTTGCCGCGCACGCCGGAACTGCGCCGCGTGGTGCAGGCGATGAACCAGATGGTAGAGAAGCTGAAGGCCCTGTTCACCGAACAGGCCGAGCGCAGCGAACGGCTGCGTGCCGAGTCCTACCAGGACGGCCTGACCGGGTTGTCCAACCGGCGTTATTTCGAGATGCAACTGAACACCCGTGTGAGCAACCTGGAAGAAGCGCGCGCCGGCTACCTGCTGTTGCTGCGGGTCCAGGGCCTGGCCGGGTTGAACGCCCGCCTTGGTGGCCAGCGTACCGACCAGTTGCTGCAAGCTGTGGGCGAGCAGTTGCGCCGCACCTGTGCCAGCTACCCGGAAACCAACGACCTGATTTCCCGCAGCCGTGGTGGTGAGTTCGCCGTGCTTGCGCCAGGCATGGTGCATGAAGAGGCGGTGCATCTTGCCCAGGTACTGGAAGCGACCTTGCGCAGCCTGCATGAAACCGGCGCCAGTGATATCGACCCAGTGGCCTGCATCGGCCTGGCGCCGTACAGCCCAGGCGACGCGCCGCAGGCGCTGCTGAAGCTCGCTGATGAGGCCCTGGCCCGCGCCGAGAACCAACCGACGCCGGGTTGGGTCTGCCTCGAACAGGGTGTGGCCGCCATCGCCGCCGACAGCCAGCATGCCTGGCATGAGCGTCTGGACCAGGCATTCATCAATGGGCATTTCGAGCTGTTCTTCCAACCGGTGGTGGATTGCGGCACTGCGCAACGAGTACTGCACCACAAGGTGATTTCACGTTTGCAGGATGGCCAGGGCGAGGCACTGCCGGCGGGCCGCTTCCTGCCCTGGCTGGAGCGTTTTGGCTGGATGCCACGGCTGGATGTGCTGGTGCTGGAAAAGGTGCTCGCGCACCTGCGCGGGCATGACCAGGTGCTGGCGCTGAACCTGTCTGCAGCCACCTTGGCCGATGCCAAGGCCCTGCAGCGCATATTCGAATTGCTGAGCCAGCATACGGCGCTGGGGCCGCGTCTGATTTTCGAGATTGGCGAAGAGCAACTGCCCGAACAAACTGCCCTTGAGCAACTGACCCGACGCCTGCATGCGCTTGGCTTCGGCTTGGCGCTACAACGCTTTGGCGGGCGCTTCAGCATGATCGGCAACCTGGCGCACCTGGGCCTGGCGTACCTGAAGATCGACGGCAGCTATATCCGCAACATCGACCATGAACAGCACAAGCGGCTGTTCATCGAAGCGATCCAGCGCGCGGCACATAGCATTGACTTGCCGCTGATTGCCGAGCGGGTCGAGACGGAAGGGGAGCGGCTGGTGTTGCGCGAGATGGGCGTGGGTGGGATTCAGGGGCAGTTGGTCGGCGAGCCTGCGCCTTGGCGCTGAGTTGTTGGGCTGGCAGTTCCGGCCTAATCGCCGGCAAGCCAGCTTCCACAGGTGCTGCACCGGGCTTGAGGCCTATGCTGCGGCTGTGGGAGTAACTGGCTTGCCGGCGATTGGGCCAGCGGGGCCACTAGAATCAGTGGCCAGTCTCATCAACGTTCGCGCAGCGCCTCCGAACGCGCCTTCATGATCGGCTTGAGCAGGTAACTCATGATGGTCTTCTTGCCGGTCATGATGTCCACCGTCGCCACCATGCCCGGAATGATGAGCAACGGCTTCTCGTCAGTTCCCAGGTGGCTGCGATCGGTGCGCAGCTTGATCAGGTAGTAGGTGGTCTTCTTGTCTTCATCAGTGATGGTGTCAGCGCCGATCTGTTCGAGTTTGGCCTTGAGCCCTCCGTAGATGGTGTAGTCATAAGCCGTGAACTTGACCGTCGCCTCCTGTCCCGGGTGCAGGAAGGCGATGTCCTTGGGCAGGATCTTCGCCTCGATGACCAGCGTATCGTCCAGGGGTACCACTTCGAGGATATCGCTGCCAGGCTGGATGACCCCGCCAATGGTGTTGACCAGTAACTGTTTGACGATACCGCGTACCGGCGACGTGACCATGGTGCGGTTGACCCGATCGTCCAAGGCCTTGCTGGTCGCGGTGGCCTTGTTCAATTCGGTGCGCGCTTCGTTCAGTTGGGTCAGCGCCTCGCTGCGGAATTTGCCGCGGGTCTCTTCGATCTTGCTTTGCACCTCACGGATCGCCGCTTCAGCCCGGGGGATGGCCAGCGCGGTGGAATCCAGCTGGCCGCGGTTTTCCACTTCGGCACGGCGCAGGCGTAGTACTTCGACCTGGGAGATCGCGCCGGTGGCCACCAAAGGCTCGGACATGCTGATTTCCTTGCGCAGCAGTTCCAGGCTGTTGGCGTACTGGGCGCGTTTGGAGCTGTACTCGCGCAGCTCCTGCTGGCGCTGTACCAGCTGTTGCTGCAGGCCACCAATCTCGTCCTGCAGTTGCTGGCGCCGGCTCTGGTACAGCGACTCTTCACTGGCAGCCTGGTTTGGTGCAGCCTTGCGCAGCGCCTCGTCGATCTTCAGCGGGCGGTCTTCAACTTCAGCACTCAGGCGCTCAACTCGCAATGCCATGGCCAGGCGGTCTGCTTCGGTTTCACCAACGTTGGAGGCGAAGCGGGTTTCATCCAGGCGCAACAACGGCTGCCCCACTTCGACGATCTGCCCTTCCTTGGCAAAGATTTCAGCGACGATGCCACCTTCCAGGTTCTGGATCTTCTGTACTTTGGACGACGGGATAGCCTTGCCTTCACCCCGCGTGACTTCATCGATGGGGGCAACGCTGGCCCATACGATAAGGAACACGAAGAACAGGATCACACCCCAGATGGTCAGCCGCACGACTCGCGGCGCATCCTCGATCAGGGCCTTGTTGACCTCGGGCAGCGGCTGGCCGCCCAGTGAGTCGGAGCCTTTGAAATAGCGCCGCAGGCCATCCTTGAATTGCCCCATATCCAGCTTATGCAACACTGATCTGCCCCTTCTTCAACGCATCCATGACCGCGGCTTTCGGGCCGTCGGCGACAATCTGCCCGCGATCGATCACGATCAGCCGGTCCACCAGCGACAGCAGCGAGGCACGGTGCGTGACGAGCAGCACGGTCTTGCCTTCCACCACCGCTTGCAGGCGTTGCTTGAGACGTTCTTCACCGGTGTTGTCCATGGCGCTGGTCGGCTCGTCCAGCAAAAGGATCTGCGGGTTGAGCAGTAGTGCACGGCCAAGGGCGACGTTCTGCCGCTGGCCGCCGGACAGGTTCTGACCACGTTCACCCACTTGCAATTCGTAGCCGTCCGGGTGCAGCCGGGCGAACTCATGGACGCCTGCCAGCTCGGCGGCTTGCAGGATCAACTCGTCCTCGATGTAGCGGGCGCCGCTGACCAGGTTGTCGCGCAGGGTGCCCGCCAACAACTGGATGTCCTGCGGTACGTAGCCGATGTTGTGGCGCAGTTCGCTGACATCGATCTGGCGAATGTCCACGCCATCGACCAGCAGTGACCCGGCATCGGCCTCGTAGAGGCCGACGATGAGCTTGGCCAGCGAGCTTTTGCCCGAGCCGCTGCGGCCGATGATGCCCACCTTTTCGCCGGGGCGGATGGTCAGGTTGATGTTCTTCAGCGCCTGGTTCTGCTGGTTCGGGTAGGTGAAATCGACCCCGCGGAACTCGACGCTGCCCTGCAGCACCTTGCGGCTCAGCGGGCGCTCTTCGAAGTTGCGCTCTTGTGGCAGCTCCATCATGTGGTCGGTGGAGACCATGGTTACCTTGGCCTGCTGGTAGCGGGCGAGCAGGCCGTTGAGCTGGCCCAGCGGGCCGAGGGCACGGCCGCTGAGCATGTAGCAGGCAACCAGGCCGCCCATGCTGAGGTTGCCGTCGATGATCAGGTACACGCCGACGCAGATCATCGCCACGCCCGCCAGTTGCTGGATCAGCAGGGTGATGTTCATCGCCAGGCTCGACAGTAACTTCACTCGCAGTTCGAGGCGGCTGAGAGTGCCCAGGGTCTGCTCCCAGAGGTACTGGCGCTCACTTTCGGCATTGTTGACCTTGACCGCGTCCAGGCCAGCCAGCGTCTCGATCAGGCTGGACTGGCGCTCCGAGGCCAGGGCCATGGTCCGCTCCATGGTCGCCATCAATGGCCGCTGCAGGGCATAACCGATGCCCAGGGCCAACGGGAAGGCGATAATCGGAATCCATACCAGGTGCCCGCCAATAACCGCAATGACGACGAGGATGAGGATGGTGAACGGCAGGTCGATCAGGCTGGTAAGGGTCAGCGAGGCGAGAAAGTCGCGCAGCCCCTGGAACTCGTGAATGTTCTGGGCAAAGCTGCCGACCCTGGCCGGGCGGTACTTCATCGACATGCCGACGATACGTTCGAACAGGGTCGCCGAGATGATCAGGTCGGTCTTCTTGCCGGCCAGATCCAGGCACAAGCCACGCAGGCCCTTGAGGATAAGGTCGAAGATGTAGGCGCCGGCGATACCGATGGCCAACACCCAAAGGGTCGAAGTAGCCTGGTTGGGCACCACCCGGTCATACACGTTCATCACGAACAGAGGGGCGGCCAGGGCGATCAGGTTGATCACCAGGCTGGCGGCGATGGCATCGATGTATAGCCACTTGCTGCGCAGCAAGGTGTCACGGAACCACGACTTCGCCCGCGGGATGAGGTTGCCGTGGTTAACGTCGAACTTATGCTGCGGCTGGGCGAAGAACACCCGGCCGCTGTAATCGCTCTGCAGGGCTTCGCGGCTGACATGCACCTCGCCACCATCGCTCTCGCTGAGTAGCAGACGTGCAGTGTCTTCGTTTTCCCAGCCCAGCAGGACGGCGCTGCGGCCTTCCTTGAGCAGCAGCATGGCCGGCATGGCGATGCTCGGGATCTGTTCCAGTTTGCGCTGCAGCAGGCGCCCTTGCAGTCCGGCTCTGGCGGCTGCGCGCGGCAGCAGCTCGGGGCTCAGGCGCTGGGCAGGCAGCGGCAGGCCGGTGGTTAGCATGACCCGGCTGGCTGGTTTCTGGTGCAAGACACACAGGCTCAACAGACTATCCAGCAGAGGATCGTCATGCTGACTGCGTGGATCGTGGCTGAGTTGGACTCGACTGACTTCGGATTCCACGCGGCGCTCTCTTCATCCTTGTGGTGGGTGGGGTGGGTGAGCCGCCGATTACGTTGGTTGGCTCACCCTGGCGTTCAAATGCTGCTGCCAGGCAGTGGTCTTGAGGCTACGGCATCTGACGCTTGGGCAACCGGCCAATGGTCGCCTTGAATCGATATTGAGTAAACAATTCTTCGGTCTTCATTCTTACCAGACGATGCCTGGTTGGGATTGTCTCGGTTTTGAAACAGTCGGCATGCGGGCGAAGCTAATTGCAGCATAGCCTGCCTTCCCTTTGGCGACAGATTGCGATCGGTATCGACTTATCCAGCCGTCAGGAATCAGGCGCTGGCGCGTTGACGGTTTTTGGTGGCTTATTAGTCAAAATTCATATATTGAAAATGGGCTTCAGTCAGATCTGGTCGTGCAGGTTCGCAGTGCTTTCTGATTGACGGGTTGGCAAGTATTCGCGCAGTTCTTCGTTATCTCTTTGATCCAAGGCAAAACGCTCAACCGGGTTAGGTAGCGCTGCGAGCTGCTGCCAGTCGGATTGTCCTGCAAGCCTGATCCGGTCAGCCTTTAGGGCTTTGTCGGCCTGCTATTAGGCAAGGTTTGTGCTTGGAGTTCTCGCCAACACGTGGGTGACAGAAATTCACCGCTGGGCGGTTGCGCTGACGCCAAATATGCGACTGCGGCCGTATGAAAGATCGCACTTTATCCAAGCAGTGAAAACGCTTTTGATGATGTGCGGCAGTTGTTCCCAGGAAACGTTTGGCTAGGGTTCAAATATCAATGTGACATTACATTGCCGATTGTTTAGGATGGCATGTATAAGGTCAATAGTTTGGCAGTTATTCAATACCGAATCGTTATAGACGAAATATTGACGCAAAAAAGCGTCAAGAGATCATCGACATAGTTCCGCCTGAAGTGGCTTGCGAGTGCCGCTCTGGCATGGAAGTACCCATCGGGTCACACGGAGAGTCCAATGAGCAGCGTTGTAGCCATCGTCAAAAGTATTGTCGGCCAGGTTATTGCGGTATCCCCAGAGGGCATCCGGCGTGTACTGATTGAAGGGGATCGTCTGTTGGCCGGTGAGGAAGTGCTCACCGGCCCGGGCGGCGCAGTTACTCTGGAGCTGGCCGATGGCCGTTTGCTCGACCTGGGGCGCGATAGCCAATGGAGCGCTGATGCACCTGACAGCAGCGCCGACCTGAGCCAGGCGACTGCCCAGGCCGCACCGTCGGTGGAAGAGTTGCAACAAGCGATCGCTGCCGGTGTCGACCCGACTACCGAGCTGGAAGCGACTGCGGCTGGCCCATCGGCGTCGGGCGGTGGTGGTGCGTTGGGCGGTGGCCACAGCTTCGTCATGCTCGAAGAAACAGCAGGCCGGGTTGACCCTACCGTCGGCTTCCAGACTGAAGGGCTGGGCTTCGCTGCGGCGCCGGGTGACCAAGAGGTTGGCGTACTGGACACCACCAGCAACAACCTGGTGACCACGCCGACGACGGAAACTAATGTCATTACCGACCTGGTCTTGGGCGCTACACCTTCAATCAGCGAAGCGGGCGGCGTTATTGTCTATACCGCCACGGTTGGTCAGGCACCGACCAGCAACCTGATCGTCACCCTGTCCAATGGTGCCGTAATCGTCATTCCTGCCGGGCAGACCAGCGGTAGTGTCAATGTTGTGGTCCCGGCTAACGACACTCCCTATATCGACGGTGGTCAGATTTCGACGGCCGTGACGGGTACCAGCGGAGGCAATGGTTTGACGGTGACAGTGCCGCAAACGCCAGCGGTTACCCAGGTTACCGATACCATCGACACCACGACTGCGACCCTGACGGCTACCCCGTCGGTGACCGAAGGTGGCGTCATCACCTACACCGTGACCCTGAGCAATCCAGCCCAGACCCCGGTGACCGTGACCCTGTCCAACGGCCAGACCATCACCGTTGAAGCCGGCAAGACCCAGGGCAGTGTCGATTTCGAGACCCCGGCCAACGACGTCTACAACAACGGCTCGACCGTCAGCACCACGATTACCGGTGCGACCGGTGGTAACTTCGAGCAACTGGTGCCGAACCCAG